>JASLGC010000247.1 GCA_030150335.1 Flavobacterium sp. | reverse complement strand
CGCAGTTGCGATGAAAGAAATATATGCAATTGATCCAAATAGCAAGCACATAGATTACTTATTGACGCGTTGGGTCAATGAGCAAGAAAGTGCAGTTAATGTTTTTGTAGATACTAATTTCAAGTCAAAAGAGGAGTACTTCAAAACCGTTAAGAAGAAGATTGACATAAATACTTTGAAGTGGGTAAAGGAAGTAGCTAATAAATCTAATGAAGTAAGTAATCCAGTACTTTGGAAGTTAGCAGCAGGTTATATTGACATCTTCCAAGGGGATTACAAAGAGGCAGAGAATTTAATTCAAGAAGCTAAAGGTTTTGTAAAAGGTGATGACAAGTTGTTAGCAGACCAAGTGCGATTGTTTGCTTTAATAAATAAAGTGTCCCAAATCAAGAAAATAGACAAGTCAGTTGAAAAGGATTTAATTGCCGATCTAAATTGGGTATATAAAGAGCTACCTTCAAATAGTAGTGAAAGTCCAATCCGTTATGAATACGCTGCAAATTGGATACGTCAGTTTTTATCTTCTGTTTATAAAGAGCAAGGGAATGCTGTAATGGCGGAAGTATTGTTTAGCAATGGAAGCACCTTTTATCAAGATGTGAAGCGTTCAAACGATATGGAGGCTTTCTTTAAGAAAACAAATAAGTCGCCATTAGAAAGTCTATTTGTTTCTCTCTATGGGTTTAATCTAAGCGACATCTATGAGAGTCGAGCAATTTACCTTTATTACCAAGATAAGATTGACGAGGCAATAGCAGAGATGGAAAAAGCAGGATCAATTAAGGGGTGGAATGCTTATAGTAAAGAAGAATATACAACAGAGTATAATTCAGTAGAACTATATGGTAATCCATTTAATGGAAAGATTCAGGATTGCAACGATTGTGATCACGCAGCTAAGCAAAGTGTGAAATACAGTAAACTTTCCTTTTTGAAAAAGGTGAAGGAGATGCAAGACAAAGTGAAAAATGGAGAAGACGTATTTAACAATGCGATATTGTTAGGTAATGCATATTATAACACAACTCACTTTGGAAACGCAAGAGTGTTCTATTACAATAACATTGTTGGTGAAGACGGTAGTAATTCGATCTCATCTGAAAACAAATCATTTGCATTGAGTATGAATCTTGCTCAGAAGTATTATGACATTGCTAAAAAACATGCAACTACCAAAGAGCAAAAAGCTAAGTTAGCTTACTTTGATGCTAAAATTGAACGCAATAATTTCTATGTAGGAAAGTACCATGCTGATAGTTATTACATGGGAGCTTGGGGAGATGACACAATGTTTAAAAGATGGAAAGGCTTTGTAGAACTGCAAGAAAAGTATAGCGATACGAAGTACTATAAAGACGTAATCAATGAATGTGGTTACTTTAGAAAATACTTAGGAATGGAGTAGTGTCCTGACTAAATAGATAAACTCTGGAGAGCTTTTGCTTTTCAGAGTTTTTTTTATCTCACAAGGGCAAGTACTAAAACAACATTAATTCCAATGGCAATGGTCAGTGGAATTAAGGAAACTATAATGGCAAAAAGAGAACTTGTCAAACTCTTATTAATCTTAGATGACTTTTTATAAGATAGAATTGAAAATGTCAATGCAAGACCGGCTAATACAATAGCGATGAAATTGACAAATGGGAGAAACGCAATGAATAAAGCAATGAAAGAACAAATAAAAGAAATGAAATTATACACAAAACATGTACTTGATATATTCGCTCTTTCATAATTATTAAGTTGATTGTTCATTGTAAATAACTTTAAAATGCTAAGTAGTTAGATATTCTACTTGTAATATAGTGGTATTTTGGATAAAAATAATCATGTTTTCTTTTTAAAATCGTATTTTTACGCTAAGTTGAATTTATTGATCTAAATAAAATATAATGCGTATACATTTTATCGCAATAGGAGGTAGTGCAATGCACAATTTAGCGCTTGCATTGCATGCAAAGGGAGATATTATTTCAGGTAGTGATGATGCTATCTTTGAACCTTCAAAAACAAGACTTGCTCAAAAGGGACTTCTTCCTGCACAAGAAGGTTGGTTCCCGGAGAAAATAACTTCAGATATAGACGCCGTTATTCTTGGAATGCACGCTAAAGGGGATAACCCAGAATTAGTGAAAGCAAAAGAACTTGGGCTTAAAATATATTCTTACCCAGAATTTATATACGAACATTCTAAAAATAAAACTCGTGTTGTAATTGGTGGTTCTCATGGGAAAACAACTATTACATCTATGATTCTTCACGTTATGCACTATCACGGTGTAGAAGTGGATTACTTAGTAGGTGCACAGTTAGAAGGTTTTGATCGTATGGTTAACCTAACTTCAGATAATGAGTTTATGTTAATCGAAGGGGATGAGTACTTATCATCTGCTTTAGATTTAAGACCTAAGTTTCACTTATACCAACCGAATATCGCTTTGTTAAGTGGTATTGCTTGGGATCACATCAACGTGTTTCCAACATTTGACAACTACGTAGAGCAATTTAGAATCTTCATTGACAAAATCGTTAATGGAGGTATTTTAATTTACAATGAAGAGGATGCTATTATCAACGAATTAGTTGAAAATACTAAGAACCCAATTCGCAAATTACCTTATCAAACTCCGGAATATTCAATTGACGGAGGAACTACTTATTTAGATACTCCAGAAGGGCCAATGCCTTTAGAAGTTTTTGGTAAACACAACTTGAGCAACCTTAGTGGAGCGAAGTGGGTATGTCAAAATATGGGAATAGATGAAGAGGACTTCTATGAAGCTATCGCCTCTTTTAAAGGAGCATCAAAACGTCTTGAAAAATTATGTGATAATGGCAAGACTATTGTGTTTAAAGATTTCGCACACTCGCCGAGTAAAGTAATTGCTACAACAGAGGCAGTGAAAAAACAATATCCAAATAAGAAGTTAGTGGCTTGTTTAGAATTGCACACATACAGTTCTTTAAACGCAAACTTTTTAAGTGAATACGAAGGGGCACTTGATCAAGCTGATGAAGCTGTTGTTTTCTATTCATTAGACGCTTTAAAAATCAAACAGCTTGATGAGATTTCATCAGACCAAATGGTAGGGGCATTCAAGAGAGATAACTTGATTACTTATACCAATGCAACTGATTTTAGAGAATATCTAAATACATTAGATTTAGAGAATACCGTATTACTTTTCATGAGTTCGGGTAACTACGGTGGATTAGACTTAAATGAATTTGTCAATAATTTGATTACATAATATGCACACTATTACTCCTGAAAATATTTTATTAGTAGGATCTGTTCTTTTATTTGTTAGTGTTTTAGCAGGTAGAACTTCATTCCGTTTTGGAATTCCAGTTCTTTTAATGTTCCTTTTTA
>JASLGC010000090.1 GCA_030150335.1 Flavobacterium sp. | reverse complement strand
GTAATAATTGCATGTTTCTTTCCTTCTTCGTCAATGATTAGAAAAGTAGAACTTTCCATCGTATGCCCAGGAGTATGCAAAACTTGGATTTGAATATTTCCTAAAGTGAATATTTGATTGTCCTCTGCTATAATAGCAGAATAACTTGGTTGAGCTGTAGGTCCAAAAACAACTTTTGCTCCTGTTTTGTCAACTAAATCTAAATGCCCACTTACGAAATCTGCGTGAAAGTGTGTTTCAAATACGTACTTTATCTTTGCATTATCTTTATTTGCTCTATCGATATAAGGTTGTACATCTCTCAAAGGATCAAAAATTGCCGCTTCACCATTACTTTCAACATAGTATGCTGCATGAGCAATGCAACCTGTATAAATCTGTTCTATTTTCATAATTCGTCATTTTTTGAAAAGTAAATGTACATTCCTACTAAAGAACAAAAAATGACATCCATCATATAAAACAACAGATATGTATTTTAATATCAACACATTAATAAAATTTTTCCTAAAGCTATTGGTCACAATCGAATATTTATAAAATAAAAAAGCATCCTTTTTAATGAGGATGCTTTTGACTATACAAAGCCTTGTTTTATAACTTCTTGAACTAAAGTAGCGGTATCAGAAACCTCAAATACTTGCTTCATTTTAGTTAACCTTTTCTTTATCGTAGGATTAGAAAGTGGTATGTGATTTTCTAATTCTTGTAATTTGTATCCTTTAGATAATAAGACCAATATCTCTCTATTGAAATCATCATACATCATTTCCTTTCTTACTATCTCACTTAAACAATGCTTCACAATATCACTTTGGTATCGATCACCACTACATACTTTTCTTACAATATCTATTAAATTCTCAGGTGTAATCTCGTGTTTGCTTACCAAACCATTTGGACTAATATTTTTAAAGATATTATACAATGTGATTACTTCCGTATGTCCTGTTAGGATCATTGTCTTGCATGTAGGCATTACCTTCTGAATGTAATTAACAACATCCCCTCCGTCATTCCAATGAAATTTCTCATCTTTAGGCAAAGAGAAATCTACGATTGCTAAGTCAAATAATTGACCTGTTTCGACAGCGTTATCTATAATTTCTTTTGCACTTGTACAATCAAATGATTTTTCAAAAGATATATTACCCCAATATTCCCAATCTTTCGAAAGAGCTAATACATAACCTTCAACTATAAGTGGGTGGTCATCAACTAAAAGTATTCTGCTCATAAAATTGATTATTTAAATTAAAAAAATATTCATAATATTTAGTAAAATTCACACCATACATAAATTGTATAGTCGATTGTCTTTGTTTTTTCACAAAATTATAGACCAAAAGTACAAACTTTTAGCTACCTAATCTAACAAAATAAAAAAAGACTCTTAGCTTTTTGCTAAGAGTCTTCTCTATTTTAGGTTTTCTATAAATCTAAACTAATTTATTTGCGATAAGGTATTCGGCAATTTGCACTGTATTTGTTGCTGCTCCTTTTCGAAGGTTGTCAGCTACAATCCACATGTTCACAGAATTAGCTTGTGTTATGTCTCTGCGAATACGTCCTACAAATACATCATCTTTCCCTTCTGCATATAAAGGCATTGGGTATGTATTTGTATCTGTATTATCTTGCACAACAACCCCTGGAGTATCGTGTAAAATCTTGCGAAGATCATTTACTTCGTAGTCTTTTTTAAACTCAATATTTACAGTTTCACTGTGTCCACCTACAACAGGAATTCTCACAGCAGTAGCAGCTACTAAAACAGTATCATCACAAAGAATCTTCTTTGTTTCATTAGCAAGCTTCATCTCTTCTTTTGTATAACCGTTGTCTTCAAAAACATCACAATGAGGAAGAGCATTTCTATGAATAGGATAAGGATAAGCCATTTCTCCTTTTTCATTAGCATACTCATTCTCCAGTTGTTTAACAGCTTTCACTCCTGTTCCTGTAATTGATTGGTATGTAGATACAATTACTCTTTTAATTCCATACTCTTTATGCAAAGGAGCAAGAGCCATTACTAATTGAATTGTAGAACAATTAGGATTAGCAATAATCTTATCTTCTTTTGTCAATTGATTTGCATTGATTTCAGGAACAATTAATTTCTTTGTAGGATCCATTCTCCATGCAGAAGAATTATCAATAACTGTTGTACCTACCTCAGCAAATTTAGGAGCCCACTCTAATGAAATAGAACCTCCTGCAGAGAATAATGCAATTTCAGGTTTCATACTAACAGCCTCTTCCATGGACTTAACGGTAAACTTCTTACCTTTAAATTCGATTTGTTTTCCAACCGACTTCTCTGAAGCAACTGGAATCAACTCTGTTACAGGAAAATTTCTCTCTGCTAATACTTTTAGCATAATCTCTCCTACCATTCCGGTAGCCCCTACTACTGCTATTTTCATCTCTTACAATTTATATATGATTAATTTAATATATTTTCTGATTGGTATAAATTTAATGTTTTTTTCATCACCACGATAGCTGCATATCTTTAATTTGCATTTGAAGATTCACTTTATTTCTCCATTTGTTCTCTTCAATTGAATAAACAACATCTAAAAACTGCTTCTCTTTAACTTTATTATATTGGCTTCCAAGATTAAAACCGATTGCAGGAAACTTTTTATTTAAGACTCCTCTTTGTTTCAAAGTCAATTTTAAATGATCTCCCTTTGCACCTGCCATTTTTGCATACCCTGTATCAAAAACCTGTTTACTTAAAAAAACAGGGCTTGGATTTCCTGGTCCAAAAGGTTCAAATTGTTTTAAAACTCTCAAGAATTTATCTGTAATATTTGAGAACTTAATTATCGCATCTATTTCTATCTCAGGAACTAAATCTGTTTCAAAAATAGTTTCGTCAACCACCTTCTCAAATTTCTTCTTAAACTCTTCAAAGTTTTCCTTTTTCATTGTTAATCCTGCTGCGTACATATGTCCTCCAAACTGAATTAAATATTCAGAACACGCTTCTAACGCTTGATATATATCAAAGTTTTTCACAGACCTTGCCGATGCTGCCAAATACTCTCCACTATCCGTAAAAACAAGCGTTGGTCTATAATAAGTATCTATTAATCGAGAAGCAACAATTCCAATTACACCTTTATGCCATGAAGAACTATAAACAATTGTAGATTTTGTATTTATTGCTTTTTGCTCTATTATTTGCTTTAAGGCTTCTTCTGTAATTCCTTGATCAAGAGTTCTTCTTTCTACATTTATCTCAACAATCTTTTTAACTGTATGCCTTGCCTCTTCAATCGTAAACTTTGTCAATAAATCAACCGTAAAATTACCATGCTCAATTCTCCCTGCTGCGTTAATTTTAGGTGCCAACTTAAATACAATATCATTCATTGTATAAGGCTTTATATCATATAGATCCATAAGCGCCTCTATACCGGGACGAGGTGTATTATTGATTACAACAAGTCCAAAATGTGCTAAAACCCGATTTTCACCTGTAATAGGCACTACATCAGCAGCAATAGCAGTAGCCACTAAATCTAAATAAGGTAATATATCTTCAATAGATTGTCCTTTGTGAAAAGCATGAGCTTGAATAAGCTTAAACCCAACTCCACACCCACATAATTCTTTATAAGGATAAAGGCAGTCTTCTCTTTTAGGATCAAGTACAGCAATAGCTTCTGGAATAATATCACCCGGTAAATGATGATCACAGATTATAAAATCAATCCCAAGTTGTTTTGCGTATTGAACGTGTTCAACTGATTTGATACCACAATCTAAAGCAATAATTAACTTTATATTATTCTCTTTAGCATAGTCTATACCTTGATAAGAAATACCATATCCCTCCATATAACGATCTGGGATATACGTATCAACTGTAGCGTTAAAACTTTTGAGATAAGAATACAATAAAGCAACGGAAGTAGTTCCGTCAACATCATAATCACCAAAAACTAAGATAGGTTGTTTCTTAATAAGTGCTTCTTCAATACGCATAACTGCCTTATCCATATCTTTCATTAAATATGGATCGTGCAAATCACTCAAAGAAGGCCTAAAAAAGCTTTTTGCTTCTTCATAACTATTAATATCCCTCTGTGCTAAGAGCTTAGCTATAACATTATCAACACCTAAAACATTTTGTAAATGAGTAACAATTTCTTCGTCTGGATCTTTCTTTAAATTCCAGCGCATGAGTTACTCTTTATGAAAATGAATATTAGTTTGTACTTCTGCAAATTCTTTAAACATATTCATCACCCCACAATATTTTTCAATAGACAAGTCAACTGCTCGTTTTAGTTTGGCTTCATCTAAATTATTTCCAGTGAAATGGTAATCTAAAATTACAGTATGGTAGGTAGAAGGATCTGTATCTGTTAAAAGCCCTTCTGTCTCCATTTTAAAGCTATCTACTTCTAATCTCATCTTTTTAATTAAATGAGCGATATCTAAACCAGAACAACCAGCCAAAGCAGACAACATAAGAGCTTTTGGTCTCAATCCCATATTATCTCCACCATTTTCAGGTCCAGCATCTATTCTAATTGTTCCTCCACTTGGATTAGTAGATTCGAACTGCATATTCTCAATCCAACTTGTTGTTACTTTATGTGACATAATTTATTCTGTTTTTACCAAATGTATCAAAAAAAAATCAATGTTTAATATTTTTACAAATATCAAACATTGATTCTTTATGTTAAGTAATCCTATATTTTACTTACTTTTTCCGCCTACAATTACAACAATTTCTCCTTTGGGAGGTTTTGCTTCAAAGTGACTTAAAACTTCTACAACTGATCCACGAACTGTTTCTTCATGAAGTTTAGATAACTCTCTCGAAACTGAAATCTGACGTTCTTCTCCGAAGTATTCCTTAAACTCTTGTAAGGTCTTTACAAGTTTATGAGGAGATACATAGATAATCATTGTTCTTGTTTCTTCTGCTAAGATTAAATATCTGGTTTGTCTTCCTTTTTTGTCTGGTAAAAAACCTTCAAAAACAAACTTATCATTAGGCAGTCCACTGTTTACAAGGGCTGGAACAAAAGCTGTTGCTCCAGGCAAACATTCAACATCTACCCCCGCTTCCACACATGCTCTTGTCAATAAGAATCCTGGATCTGAAATAGCAGGTGTTCCTGCATCTGAAATCAAAGCAAACGTTTCACCTGATTGTATTCTCTTAACAATCCCTTCTACAGTCTTGTGTTCATTATGCATATGATGACTCGCCATAGGAGTCATGATTTCAAAATGCTTTAATAGTTTACCACTATTACGTGTATCTTCAGCTAAAATATAATCAACCTCTTTTAACACTCTTATTGCTCGGAAGGTCATATCTTCCAAATTTCCAATTGGTGTTGGCACCAAATATAATTTACTCATAATTAAATAAAGCGTTTTTCTACCAACGCTATAAAACGTTCTTCGTATTCATCTTTCCCTTCCCAGTTATTATATTCTGGTTTAACAAGGTGATCTATTAAACTCATTGCCTCATCAAATGTGCTAACAGTATTCAATTGCGATAATACACGATTAAAGTCTTCTGCGCTATTACCAAATAAATGCTTTTCAAAAGCTATTCTATCGTTTAATCCTACTGTAATTGTCGTATTATAGATGTCATTAATAGATTTTGGTTTAACAATTTTTGGTTCTCTTACAGACATGTTTTCTAAGTTAAACAATGTGTTCGGAGTTTCTATTTTCTCTTCAACAAGTTTCTTTTCCTCTTCTACTACTGCTGAACTTTCCTCTGTTGCAATAAAATCAACATCAAATTCTTGGGCCTTTTCTGCTTCTACATCCTCTACTCGAACAAATTCAACCTCTCTAAAATCAAAACCAAAGAAAGGATCTAATTCAGTTTTTGGTTGTTCTTTAATCGTATTTGCTTCTGTTTCTTGAGAAAAGAAAAATGATGTAGTAGATTCAATCTTTTCACTTTCTGGAGCCTTCTGCTCAAAAACACTATTGAATGTTGTAGGGAGTTCATGTGCTAAATCGCTTACGATTTTAGAAGTAGCCTCTTGTTCTTTGATTACTTCTTGCTCACGTTGCAATAAAGCTGCTTTTTCCTTCTCTTCTTCTTGAATTAAATATTCTAAATAAGCCTCCTCTTCCTCTTGAATCGTTAATTCTTTTGCTTTTGCCTCATCAAGACGAGCTTGCTCTATTCGTTCTTG
>JASLGC010000063.1 GCA_030150335.1 Flavobacterium sp. | reverse complement strand
TGTAGTTTTTCCTGTACCATTTTTAGCAACGAACGCAATTTTCTGGTCCTTGTTAATTCCAAAAGAAACATCCTCAAAAAGTGTACGTGCACCAAAGGATTTCGCTATATTCTCAACTGATAAATAATTCACAATCTTTATATTTTTTTACAAAAATAGGCTTTTATTTCTCGATAACGAAAAACACCTATTTTTAAGCATTTTATACTATTTTATCCCCTCTACATTAATCACAACATATTCAGAACGCGTTCCTACTCTATATCGTCCTCCCCATATACCAATACCTGAACTTACATAATACTGTGTATCTCCTTTTCGCAAATAACCATACGAGTTTTCAAACAAACGGTCTGTAATCCAAGAAATAGGCCACACCTGTCCTCTATGGGTATGTCCAGAAAACTGTAAGTCTATTTTGTTCTCAGTAGCTCCTTCTAAGTTATACGGCTGATGGTCAAGTAATATATTCAAATACTCTCTATTTATTCCCTCAACTACTTTTGACAAGCTCTTTCTCTTTAGATTAGTTTTATCATCTCTACCAACTAAATTTATATGTAAGTCATCCAAACTAACCACCCTATCTCTCAATATTGTAATATCCGCAGATTTCAAAAACTCAATACTTCTCTCAATCCCAGCTAAATACTCATGATTACCAACACAAGCATACGTTCCATACTTACTATTGAATTGCTTTAAAACTTTGTTTAATTGAAAATATTGTAGTGGAAGTAAACTAACATCTATAATATCTCCTGCTATCAGCACTAAATCTGGGTATTCATTATTAACCAAGCTTACCCAGCTTTTTAATTCTTTATTCTCAATTGCATACCCTAAGTGCATATCAGTCAACAAAACAATCTTTAAATCCTTAGGAAGCTTTTTATCAACTTTCAGGTTTAATTCGACTCTTCGCTTTTTCAAATAATTGACATGCCCTAAAAGCGCTACAAAAAGAGTAGCAACAACCAGCAACGCTCCTCTCTTTGGAGAAGAAGCATCAAAAAACCAACTATCCGAATGAATAAATAATGTATTTACTACCCTTGCTAAGTCTAAAACAGCTGTTATTAAGAAAGCCTGAATAATAAGCATAAACCATCCCGTCCCTACCTTATATAAAGAAGACGCTAAGTAAACGGGAATACGCTTACCAATAGCAAAAAACAATAAAACGCTAAAGGTTAAAATCAATGCCAGAAGCACAAAGAGAATTTGTACTTCAGTAGTCGCATTGGCTACAATTGGCGAATAGCTATAGAAAACATAGCTATTGCCTATTAAATATAACAGCAAAATAGCTGTAAAAATGTATTTCTTCATTTAAGATATAACTCCTTTCAAGATTAATTTCACAACAGTTCCCTCTGTTGTACGGTCTACAGTTAGGTCATCCACCATATACTCTTGAATTAAAGACATTCTCTCACGCACAATAGACATTCCCTTAGACTCATGCGTTGATTTTTTCTGAGAACCACTACCAATACCATTATCGACAATTTTAATAACAACATCTTTGTCCTTTTTAGAAATAACAACCTTTAATTGAGGTGATTCTACTGACACTGGAAAAGCGTGAACCAAACTATTTTCAACAAATGGCTGTAATAGCATCGGAGGTAAAAACACATTATTAGAATCTACTCCCTCTTCTTCAACAGAAAAGCTAACTCTACCGTCTAAACGCATATTCTCTATCTTCACATACTCTTTTAAATACTCACATTCCTCTTGTAAAGTAATCCTTTCTTTTGATGAGATATCCAATGTTTTTCTAATCAACTTTGCAAAACAATCTAAATAGAATAGCGCATCATCTATTTCTTCCTTGAAGATAAAATACTGAATAGAACTAAGTACATTAAATATAAAATGAGAATTAAACTGACTGCGTACAGACATCAACTTCACTTCTGCTAAACGTTTTTCGTATTCTAACTTCTTATTTTTAGCCGCTTGGATTTTTCGAACCTGATTTAACCTTACTCTATAAAAAAGGAACGAAACCATAATTACAACAAGCACAGTCAATACATAAAACCAAATTTTAGTATAGAATGGCGCAAGAATATCTAAATACAATAAAGGGTAAATCAATTCACTACCACTGTCAAAATCGTATATCTTGATGTCAATCGGATAAATTCCCGACTGTAGATAATGCAAATCTAACTTATTACTCTTTACATTGACCCAACTTTCAGAAGGTTTTAACCTATATTGGAAATTTAGTTTCTGAGGGAATTTAGCTCCTAAGATATCGAAGCTTATTTGCAGATTGTTTTCATTTGTCTTTAACTCAAGACTTTTGATATCGTGATATGATTTTCCTTCTTTTGATAACTCTACACCGTTAATCATAATTTTGGAAATACCCACATCATAGCTAACTTCTTTCTTTTTAAAGTAATTCACATCCAAAACAGAAAGCCCATTTCCACTTCCTATATACAGCAAATTTCCTGTCAAAAAATAAGAAGTAATCTCACCTTTGCCGAATCCTTGTTCTTTATTAAAGTAGAATTTATTATCACCTTCAATAACCGTCAGCCCTTTATTTGTACCTACAAACAACTTATTATCAATACATTCTAATAAATTGATATTACTACCATTTATTTCATCATTAGAAATAAAATCAACTACTTTGTATTCATCCGTACTCGTGTCAATTCCGTAAATATCATTAAAATCTGTTGCTACGTATAGAACACCCTTTTTAGTCGCCGCGAACTCCTTTAACCTACTTTCTGCAAATATTTTCTTACTCTTTAACGAGGTAAACTCTCCGCCCTCCAAAACAAATAAGCCATCTAAAGCTCCTGCAAAAAACATTTTTTCTCCTACATAAGCTACATCAATAATATCACGGGGTATATTAGGACTTTCTATTCTAAAATGGTAAGTGTAATCCATTGTAGATAAATTGTGATATACACGAACTCCTCCATAAGGATTAGTTTCTATCAATTTATTCTGATGAAAGCCAAATTCATACGTATGAATAGGGTAATAAGACAGGATATAGCCATTTTGGTCTAATTCGTATATCCCAATATTTGTACTTACCCACAAATGGTCTTGTTGTCTAACTACTTTATAGAAAGTAACATGGTCCACTACCGTATTGTAATCAATCTCAAAAAAGTGATTTGAAATTGTAGTAATATCACTGTACTTTTTGTAATTCTGTACTTGGTAGCTTTTAAAAATATCTTTTCCAACTGTTTTTATTTCTTTCTCATTTTGAAGAATACTCATCCCCATGTCAGAAAAAATAAAAATGCGATTGTCTAATTCACCAATAGCTTTTACATTGCTAAAAGAGTTGTCATGCATCAATGGAGAAAACAAATCTACTTGATACAACCCCTGACTTTTCGTCCCTAAATACAGAAAGTCATTCTTCTTATCAAAGCTGATAGAATATAAATCAGTGGCATCAATACCAAATAATTTCGTGATTTCTTGTAGTGAATCCCCATCCCATCGAAACAGACCACCACCACTTTCATAAACATTGGCACTTACAAAATATATCTGGTTATTTATCTCTTGTATATCGCGAATACTCGGAATTTCTATATAAGCAATTTGCTTTTTCTTGCGCAAATCCTTAACATACAATCCTCCCTGACATCCGTAAAATACGATACCATCTTTCTGATGAACAGCAAAGATTCTACGTTGGTCATCAACTTTTGTTAGTTTATCTCCTTCTATTTTAAATACACCATCGTTAATAGTAGTCACAAAGATATCTCCCTCAAACTCAAAAAAGTCGCTCACCTCAAAAGGGTGTTCAATACTTCTTTTAAACTTTGGGTTTCTTACAGTAAAATCTTTTCTACAGATGACAGATATTCCTTCAGAAGTAGCAACGTAGATAAACTTATCATGCGAAAACAACTTTCTAATTCTATCTGAAAGCAGTCCTTGCTGATGATTAATTATCTTAGTTTCGCTTTCACCGCGAAACAGAATACCCTGCCCGTAACTTCCTATCCACATATTGCCTTCTTCATCTTCGATAATATCGGAAATATTGGTATATCGATACGAGGCGGCATCCTCATTGGGTTTAACTATCCCTTGTACTTTCTGTGCTAATCCAGAACGCGAACCAATCCAAAGCACTCCCTTTGAATCTACCCAAAGAGTACGCACGTCGTTTGCTATTAACCCATTGTCAATAGTAAATTGCTTTGTAACTATCCCTTGCGCACTGGCAACGTAAGAAACAAAAAATAAGAAAATAGCTAAAACGTATCTCATAAATTGAATTGACCTAATCCCTTCATTGCAGTAGCTGCAACACAAATTTCATTTTCATCCATTTCATCATTAGCAAAGCTACCTTCTTTAAATTGAATAAGATTATTATTCATTTTATCAATTAACTTCACTTTATCTAAATTGACAAAATAAGAGCGATTAACACGAATAAAATTCTTGTGTTTTATTTTGTCTTCAACAGCTCTCAGTGTTTTGGAAATCAAATATTTTTGGTCTCGGAAATATACCTCACAATAGTTATCTGCAGCTTTACAGTAAATAATATCTTCTACTTTGATGATATAGCGCTTTTGATTACCCTTAATCACTTTGTAGTAAAATTGATAACCATCTAACTCTTTGTACTTATCAAAAACAGATTGCACATCAGCAATATTCATTGGTTTTAATAAGTATTTCAAACAACTATAATCATTTATGGCATCTATTGCATATTGCTCATAAGCAGTAGTAAATACTACTTGAAAAGTATCTTTATTCACATACTTAAATAATTCAAAACCATTTTCTTCTGGCATATGAATATCTAAAAACACTAAATCTGGAGCATAATTATCAATTAATTTAACTGCTTCCTGAACAGAAGATGCTACTAAAACATTAATACGCTCATGGTATTTTACTTTTTTCTCAATTATAGTTTTTAAAACTTCTGCTACTTTAGGCTCGTCATCTACAATTAGAGCAACTAATTCATTATTCATATTTAGTAAGGGTTTGTAAGGTATATTGCCATAGGCAAGTATTGCAAATTTAAGCAATAGAAATATAATCTATTACATCAAATGACAATTTATTACATATTATTAATGATTTTTACCACAGACATTAATCTTTTTAATAACAATTACACTTTTCTCATTTTGCGAATTACCTACACACTACTACTCCTTATTTTTTCAATATTAACTACAGCTAAAGAAGTAATTTTAATTAGTTTTTTTCATTAACGAACCTTGCAATAACACTTTGTATCAATACAGAATAAAACCATTTCACTCTTATTTTCGTTAATTGTAAAGTGAATCTATTTTGTATGTAGAGCCATTCTGTAGTATTTTCATAGTTTTTATACATTGGCTATACATACACTATACATAGACTATACAAGCAAGCTTAATAAAAGTAATACCCGAAAGTGACAGCTGATTTAAGAAAATAATTAATGAACGGAAAAACGCCTCACTTACACCCAACATTTCAATGACCTATATTCAAAAAAAAAGTACCCTAATCTATAGGATACTTTTCTCTTATCGTGTTGGGATATTTAAAATCTAATTAGCTCAAATCAAGCTTATATTCTTTAAACTATCTATCGCTTATTTTGTGATTATTTCAATTCTTACTCACCTTCTTTAGAAAAAGGTTATTCATTGGATTTATTCCTAATCCTCTAACATCTTTCTGTGAGAACCTTGCTGCTTTGTCGTAAAACAAGATTATCGCTGGTACTTCTTCTGCTACAATAGCGTCCATCTTTTCATATAACTCACGTCTTCTGCTATTGTCAACTTCCTTGAAAGCATCAGCATATAATTTATCGTACTCTTTATTAGCAAATCTCGTGTAATTAGGTCCATTTGGCGCTTTGTTTTGGGAGTAAAACAACGATAAATAGTTTTCAGCATCTGGATAATCGGCAATCCAACTTCCTCTAAAAAAAGCCACCTTACCAGACGCCATCCCTTGTCTTAGCGTAGCTGGTGGGGTAATATCTACTACTACGTCCACTCCTATTTTCTTCCATTCTCGCTGTAAGTATTCTCCTATATCTATGTAAGTGGAGTTGGTAGATAACACTACCTCAACTTTATGCTGTCCTGTTTCTTTTTTATAAGACTCAACTAACAACTTTGCTTGCTCTATGTCATACAACTCATCAACTGCTATATTTCCTTCAAGTCCCGTTGGAATTATTCCCCCTACTTTACTTTCTCCCATACCATTTCTCAAATACAACAACATCTTATGTCTGTCAAAACCAATATTCAATGCTTTGCGAATGCGTTTATCTTGTGTTGCCCCAGGCACATCAAGGTTAAATCCAAGATATTCTGTATTCAAATACGGGCCAGTTACCATTTGCACTTGTTCTTTATATTTAGGCTGCAACTCCCCATCTACAGTAATCAACTCATCTTTATAAGAAGGGTCTAAACCTGAAATGAAGTCTAAATTACCTTGTATGAATTGCAAGAAGCTACTTTGCTTGTCTGGTAAAAAGGTAATGGATACCGCCTCTAAATAAGGCAAACGCACACCTTCTTTGTCAAATTCAAAGTAGTCATTGTTTTTTCGCAACACCAGCTTGACGTTCTCCTCCCAAAATTTAAAGTAAAAAGGTCCAGTCCCAATCGGATGTGAACGGAAGTCATAATTCTTATCTTCAACTACTTCTTTGGGTACAACTGATGCGTAACGCATTGAAAGCAATCCTAAAAAACCTGGAAATGCATCTTTTAAATTAACTTGAAAAACAGAGTCATTCACTGCCTGAAACGAATCTACTTTCTGAAAAATCCAAGCGCCTGGCGACACTACTTTACTATCTAATAATCTATAAAAACTATATTCAAAGTCGTTTGCTGTAACGATTCGGGTACTATCTATACCAAAATTAGGGTGTTTGTGAAAACGCACATCATTGCGAAGTGTAAACTGATAGGTTTTTCCATCTTCACTAATAGTCCACGACTTAGCAATATCTGGCTGTACGTGCAAACTATCATCCAATTGAACCAAACCATTAAACAATTGGTTGCAAGGCCAAATCACCGCCATACTCCTCGCAAAAGCGGGGTCTAATGTTTGGATATTAGCACTTTCATTATATCTAAAAACTACCTTATCTATATCTTCAGTCGTTTTATTTTGGCATGAAATAGCCAATACACTGACACAAAATATTGAAACGTAATAAATTATTGATTTCATCAAACCGAATTTTGTATGTAAATTTGCAAACCTTTTTATTATCGAAAAAAGTAAATATAATTCAAAGTTACTACTATAGTAAGTAATCAATATGGAAAATAGAAAAAAAGTAGCTTTTTATACCTTAGGTTGTAAACT
>JASLGC010000031.1 GCA_030150335.1 Flavobacterium sp. | reverse complement strand
ATGGGATGAAGTAAAAGAGACCGTTGCTGATCAGATTGAACTTTTCATCGCTAAAGGTAAGAAAATCCTAATAGATTCTAAAAAAGAAATAAAAAAGCAACCAATTACAATTTATGCTGAATCAACACCAAATCCTGCAGTGTTAAAATTCGTTGCTAATAAATTATTAACAAAAAAAGGAGTAGAGTTTAAAAACATTGATGAAGCAAGTGCATCTCCACTTGCGAAAGAGTTATTTAAACTATCTTTCGTTAAAGAAATCTTCATTGATGAGAACTACGTTTCTATCTCTAAATACGATGCTTATGAGTGGAATGAGTATGTTAATTCTACAAGATCATTTATCAAAGAATTTTTAGAAGATGGTAAATTAGCTGTTGATGAGTCATTAATTACTGATACAAAAGAAATTGAAGAGCATGCAGAACAGCATTTTGATTCTTTAGATGAAAAATCTCAACGCATCATTAACATCTTAGAAGAATACGTAAAACCAGCAGTTCAAGCTGATGGTGGAAATATTGCTTTTCAAAACTATGATGAAGCTACAAATACAGTTTTAGTAATGTTACAAGGTGCTTGTAGTGGATGTCCATCTTCTACTTTCACATTAAAAAATGGAATTGAGAACATGCTAAGACAAATGTTACACGACAACGCTATCATTGTTGAAGCATACAACGGATAATAATCCATATCTTACAATATCGAAAGGGAGCTTAGATTTACTAAGTTCCCTTTTTTATTTGTCTTAATTAGCTTCCTTTGGAATTACTGTCATAAATAATAGACACTCATACAGTCACATATACAAACAAATACTACTCAAAAGCCCATGATGTAGCCTACAAAAAAAGAGGCTACCGTATCCGATAGCCTCTCAACTTTAATTAAATATAGATTAGTTCATTCGTATGAATGACTTCCTCTTAACATCAATCTCAAAGTCTTTAAACAATTCTAATAAACCAATAGTTGATTTAATCAAATCATCTGTTTCAAATAATATTGAGAAATATAATTTACTATTCTTAGGACTCGTTTCCGTAGTTCTAATGCGAATAATTTGTTTTTGAATCAATTTATCTACAGCAGAGATTAACTCTTCTTTATCTTTCAAGATATCGTCAATTTCACTGAACTTCTCTTCTGAGAACAACACAACAATCTTATCAAATAGCTCTTGTAATTTCTTGTCAATTAATTTCAAGTCTCTAATTTGATTGAACTTTAATTTCTTGTGATTATTATCAACGTGTGTGAAACTGTGTTGTGCAATAAAGCTAATAGCTTTAATCATGTCTTGAAGATACCCCAGCGTCAATACATAGAACTTACTTGCTCCTACAGATGTTTCGTCAAGGTTTTTAATGAAGAAATAAACATTACCACGAAGGTCATCCACCTCTTTTTCCAATTTCTTCAATTGCTTTTTGCTTTTCTTAAGCTGATTAAGATCCTGAAGAGCTACACCATCGACTACAGTTGTGTACAACTCATTAGCACGAGTCAATACGTTTGCAATCTGTGAAGAACTTTCAGATGCCACACCTTGAATAGTTACTATATCTACTTTATCAAGCTTTGCATCTTTCGCTTCTTTCTCTTTTGTTTTCTTAATGTGGTTCTTATTACTTCTATATAATAAAATACCTACCAGAATAAGCATTCCAACTACAGCATAAACTTCTCCAATTTTCAAAATATAAGCTGCAATAAAAGCTGCAACGAAAGCTACAATAGCTGTTACAAACCATCCTCCAATTACATTAAATACACCAGCTACACGATATACAGCTGAATCTCTATCCCATGCTCTATCCGCAAATGAAGTACCCATTGCCACCATGAACGTTACATAAGTAGTAGATAATGGTAATTTCATAGATGTACCTATCGAAATCAAAATACTCGCTACCATTAAGTTTACAGAAGCACGCACCATATCAAATGCTGGTTCATCTTTAGTAGATGCTTTTTTATCTTTCTTAGGCAATTCAAAACGACTATCCATTTTTAATTGAAGTGATTTTGGCAAGAAATAATTAATTCCCATACCTAATAAAACCATTGTTCTTACAATAAACTTAGATAATACATTTGGAGAGAACTTCTCTTCCGTAGAACCAGTGTCCTGACGAGCTAAGCTCATCTCTGTTTCAATTACATTCTTAGCTTTTTTAGAAGTCCACAGTGTATACACCATGATTAATCCAGCTAAAACTAAAAAGTAGAACGGTGCTACAACATTTTCCTCTGCCAATTTCCCCATCATATAAGTATCAGCAGACTGTCCTGATAATGAGAAAAACTGGTAAGATTGGAAAGCTGCAATTGGCACACCAATAAAGTTTACTAAGTCATTACCTGCAAATGCCAATGCTAATGCAAACGTTCCAATAACGATAATGACACGTAATATATTTACTTTTAAGAAGCTCATTAAAGCTTGTGAAAACAATGTCCAGAAAACAAAACTAACCAAGATGATAGTTAACTGATTGTTCGCAATCCAATGATTCGTTTCTTTTGTCAAGAAACTTGCTCCTTTAAGACCTTTGATTAAAATGAAGAATGTAATTGCAGTAATAGCAACACCTCCGAAAATAGCTCCAAAGTATTTTAATTTTTTATCTACTTGGAAAGTAAAAATCAAACGAGAAAAATACTGTACGATTGTACCTATTGTAAAGGATAATATTACAGACAGTAAAATACCAACGACAATTTCTGTGGCTTTTTCTGTATTGATGTATGCTGGTAAAGTAGCCCAACTATCATCATTTGCAACTATTTTTATAATACTTAAACATACAGCAGAACCTAATAATTCAAAAACAATCGAAACTGTTGTTGATGTAGGTAAGCCTAATGAGTTAAACACGTCTAATAATAAAACGTCGGTAATCATAACGGCGAGGAAGATAATCATCACGTCGTTAAAGGTAAACATGCTTGGAACAAAAATACCACTCCGTGCTATTTCCATCATTCCACTTGAGAAGAGTGCCCCTACTAAAATACCTAAAGAGGCCACAATCATTATTGTTCGGAAAGTAACTGCCTTTGAACCAATTGCTGAATTTAAAAAGTTCACAGCGTCATTACTAACCCCAACAGTTAAATCTATAATTGCCAAGAGCCCTAAAGCAATAAGCATTACTATAAAAATCTGTTCCATTTATAATTTATTTAATTAAAGTATAGCACAAATTTGCAGATAATTTTCCACTCCTATGTTACCTTAATGTTATCAATAGTTATCTAATTGTTATTAAATTTACATCTGTGAATGTTGTAAATTTCAACTTCATCTAAAAAAATCGAGACAATGAACGAACTACATAAAGAAAACAGTCCTTACCTACTTCAACATGCGAACAACCCAATTCATTGGAAAGCATGGAATACACAGACCTTAGACCTTGCTTTGCAACAAGACAAACTTATTGTTGTTAGCATCGGCTACTCCACTTGCCATTGGTGTCATGTCATGGAACACGAAAGTTTTGAAAACACTGAAGTAGCTGAATTGATGAATGACAATTATATTTCTATAAAAATTGACCGTGAGGAACATCCAGACATTGACAACTTTTATATGAAAGCAGTTCAACTAATGACAAAACAAGGGGGGTGGCCCCTTAATGTAGTTTGCTTACCTGATGGACGCCCTGTTTGGGGAGGTACTTACTTCAAAAAAGATGCTTGGACAGATGCCTTAGAGCAACTTAAAAACCTATATCGAGATAGAAAAGAAACCGTTATTGACTTTGCAGAAAAGCTAAGTGAAGGTATTTCTATTTTAAGCCTTGCTCCGGAATACAAAGAAGAAAGCAGATTTAACTTAGACGTTGTCCTTGACAAATGGAAATTGAGTTTTGACCCAGAATATGGAGGATATAATAGAGCACCAAAATTCATGATGCCTACCAATCTTTTGTATTTACAGAAATTAGCCTTTTTAAGAAAAGATGAACAACTTACAAACCACATTGACCTAACCTTAACTAAAATGGCCTACGGAGGGTTATTCGACACTGTTGAAGGTGGTTTTTCAAGATACTCAGTTGACTTTAAATGGCACGTACCTCACTTTGAAAAAATGTTGTATGACAATGCACAATTACTTAGTGTTTATGCCGATGCTTACAAACGAACTTCAAATCCACTTTACACTCAAGTCATTGACAAAACATTAGAATTTATCTTCACAAATTGGGACAACAACCAAGGTGGCTTCTACTCTGCCTTAGATGCTGACAGCCTTAATGCAAACAATAAACTTGTAGAAGGCGCTTTTTATACTTGGACAAAACAAGAGTTACAAGAATATTTAAAAAGTGATTTTGATTTATTTAGCCTTGTTTTCAACATCAATAGTTTTGGTTACTGGGAAGAAGGTCAATATGTTTTAATTCAAGACAAGCCCCTTTCTGACATAGCTAAATCTCAAAATATAGAGCTTTCATTCTTACAAGCAAAAAAAGAAGCATGGGAAAATATACTATTAACTAAACGAAACTTCAGAGCCAAACCAAGATTAGACGATAAAACGATTACCTCTTGGAATGCTATGTTGATTACAGGTTTACTTGATGCATTTACAGCCACACAAAATACAGAATACCTGCAACGTGCTATTGCATTAGAAACATTTATCCACAACAAACTTTGGAGTGAAGAAGATGGCTTATACAGAACATTCAAAAACGACAATGCTACAATCCCTGCTTACTTAGATGATTATGCTTTTTATATTCAAGCACTTATCAATTTATTTGAGCACACTGCGGACGAAAAATTTATAAAACACGCGAAAAATGTGCTTGATTTATCGCTTGACAAGTTTCTTGATTCTAAAAGTTCGTTCTTGTTATATAGTTCTAAAACAGCTATCAACATAACACCCGCAGTAGAAATAGAAGACAACGTAATTCCTTCTTCTAATGCGATTATGGCTATGAACTTATTGAAGTTAGGACTATTATACGAAAACAACTATTATACACAATTGGCAACAGATATGACGAAAATAGTACTATCACAAATAGACTATCCTTCTGCTTACTCGCACTGGTTATTAGTTGACCTATACTTACAGCAACCTATGGAATTATCATTCACTGGAAATGATGCAAAAGAACAAGCTTTGGCTATCAGAAATAAACTGATATCTCGTGCTTTCATCTTTGCTAATACAGAAAATTCAAGCATCCCTTACTTAGCGAAGTATGGAACAAGCGAAAAAACTTTGCATTATATTTGTATTAACTCCTCTTGTTTAAAACCAGAAGAAGATAAAGCTGAATTAGATAAATATACTTTATAACCTATGGCAAAATTAGATACTTTACTAAGTCGATACATCGAAAATTTCATTGCTTATATTCCTGAAATAGTAACATCACTTATTATTTTAGGATTAGGAATGTGGGCAATTAAGTTCCTTCAAAAGTTAGCCCAAAAAATATTTGTCAAAAACAAGATAGACCCAACTTTCGCAAGTTTCATTTTAGATGTTCTAATCTGGGGATTACGCGTTTTGCTTTTTGTTATAATTGCATCTAAACTTGGTATTCAAACCAGTTCATTTGTTGCGATTATTGGTGCGATGAGTTTAGCAATTGGATTATCCCTACAAGGTTCTCTAAGTAATTTTGCAGGTGGTGTCTTAATCATCTTGTTTAAGCCCTTTCGTATTGGAGATGTCATAGAAGCACAAGGCGAAACAGGAAAAGTACAGGCCATACATATTTTTTCAACAGAAATAATCACTTATCAAAACGATATTACCTACATTCCCAATGGGATATTATCTAATGGAAAAATAAAAAACATTACTCAAAATAATTTAAGACGTGCTGAAGTTATTGTACAAACTAATTTACTAAAAAGTACTGCGGAGTTTATGGACAAACTTCAAGAAGAACTTGAAAATTATGATAGGATAATTTCACAACCTAAACCTCGTATTCTTATCAAAGAATTAGCAGATTCAAAAATTGTGTATAAAATACAAGTATGGGTAGAGAATGACAACTACAACACAGTATGTTCTTATATTCTACTTAAATCAAAAGAGATTACTGATTCTTTATAATCATCACATAATACAACTTATCAAAGGCTGTTTTCATTTCGAAAGACAGCCTTTTTAATTTTAAACAAGAATAAAAGATTCATTCTTTAATTTAATATCAACTGTAGATTTTAGTTATAAAAAATAAAAACTTAGAAAATAACCATACTATTTCACCTTTTGTTATAGTCTCATACATAATTCAGTTGTATTTAACTCGCATCTAAGTGGTATATCGCTTACAAAAAAGGCCGTCAAACCCTAAATACAACACTGCAAATCAACAAATTAAAGATTAAAACAAAAAAAATGGGACAGACATTAGATAGCATATCATAGTAAATGATAGCATTTGATGTCAAAATAACCGATTCTCAACTTTTGTATCATGTCTTTCATTAATTTTGCCTACTAAACGTATAACTATGAACTATAATACATTCAATTTATTATCAATTGTAAAAAACAAAAAAGACCCAAGTCGTAAAACTTGAGTCTTCTTTTATAATCTTGATAGACTATACTATTTCTTTTTGGTTAACAACACAAAATCTTTCAAATAGAACGGTTC
>JASLGC010000239.1 GCA_030150335.1 Flavobacterium sp. | reverse complement strand
ATTATTTGACTGCCAAGAAGTTTGATTTAAAGATCAATAATGTATTTATCCCTAATGATGGTATTGGTTCAGGAGTAGATGGTGTGTTTGGAATTGCGGATTTTGGATTTTCTTTTGAAAGTGAAGAAAATGCGATTGACTTTAGCTTTGCTGGCGATGTCATCTTTTCGGAGAGTTTAGAAAAAGAAAGTAAGGCTTTTAGATTTAAAAAAAGATAAGAGTGCTTATTTTAAATATGGTATGTATTAGACAATGATTGATATATAGATTATAAGTGCTATAATTTTATGTTTGTGATGGAGGCTTGTTATTTTATAATAAGTCTCCATTTTTTATTTATGACACTTTGTGCGAATTATGTGATTTTTAAAAGTTTTCTTAATTTTTATGAAATTCAAAGGGTGATATATTGTAAATGTATTGTATTGAAAAGAGATTAATATTTGTATTTTGGTTTATTGCTTAGATAAAATCAAATTTTAAAGATATTATTTTAATTATTTATTTTTTTAAGTTTTGATATTTGTTAAATTTCATTACATTTAGTTTTTGAATAATTTAACAGTATGAAAAAAATTACACTTTTTGCTTTTTTAGCAGTCCCTCTATTTTCTTTACAAATGAGAGGTCAGGATTTACAGACTAGAAGTAAGGTTATTGCAAGTTATGACCTTGTAGCCTCCGAAATGATCGTAAAAGAGATTGTAGAAGAGCTTGATAAGAATAAAGAACTGGCAATTAAAACTGCTATTGAACGTGGATCTGATTTAACAGGAGTAGGGCCTTATGGTAACCATTATGAGTTGATCCGTTTAACTAAAGATGGGTATTTGTTGTATAGAACTACATTCTCTGCAGGTTCAAGGGTGACGGCAAAAGTAGAAGGGTTGAAGGCTAATAATAGTGAACAAACGTTATTGGAAGGTGAAGACATGATTTTTGGAGTAGTTGATGGTATGTCTGCTTTAGGAGATCATCAAGAGTTTGCTAAAAGTACTGCGGATCCAAGCTCACGCTTAGTACAAAAAGATAAACTTCCTGTTTTTCCCAAAAGTGAGGACGGTAAAAAAACATATGAAGATAGAAGAGAACATGCGACACATGTAGCTGGAATTATTGGCGCAGGAGGATATTATAGAAATAATGCAAAAGGACTTGCTCCAAAAGCTACAATATTAAGTTATAATTGGAATTCTGACTTATCGAAGATGAGGGAAATGGCTGCAGCTGGTGTACTTGTAAGTAATCACTCTTACGGTTTGGCTTTTTTTGATAAAAATGGAAATTTAATAGATCCAAGCTATCCTAGGTTTTATGGAGTATATATTGAAGAGACCTATAATTTTGATTTAGTTGCAAACCAATATCCTTATTACTTACCTGTAGTTGCAGCTGGTAATGATGGAGATAATTCAGCAAAAGCATACCTGTTTAATCGTTCAAAGAGAAAAGTAGATATGTTAGCGGGGACATCTGTAGCTAAAAATGTAGTTGTGGTTGCTGCAACGCATCAAGTAGATAATTATACAGGTCCTGCTGATGTGAAATTGGCGTATTTTAGTAGTCAGGGACCTACTGATGACTTTAGAATTAAGCCTGATATTGCAGCTAAAGGGGATAAAGTATTTGCTCCTATTTATGAAAATCCAAAAGTTGGGAGTACTTTAATTGCTACGGATCAATATGATCATTTGAGCGGAACGTCAATGGCTGCTCCAGCTGTTTCTGCTGTGTTTGGTCTTTGGCAAGAATGGGCAACAAAGTATAATACAGATAAATTACCTTATAAAGCGGCAACAATTCGTGCTTTAATGGCTCATACTGCAGATGAAGCAGGAGCGGCGCCTGGTCCTGATCATTTTTTTGGATGGGGACTGATTAACGCGACTTCAGGTATTCAAGTTTTAGAAGCTGCTCGTGATAAGGGTGAAGCACAAATTTTTGAAGAAGAATTGAGTCCGGAAGAGCAAATCGTTAAGAAATTTGTGGTTAAAGAGGCCAAGAGTAAATTAGTTGTAACCCTTGCTTGGAATGATCCTGCTTATGCAAAGTATATAAATAGTATTTCTGGATATGATGAGAAATCACTTATCGACAATCCTACATTGGTAAATGATCTGGATGTAGTTGTTAAAAACGGAGATAATGTGTATTATCCTTGGAGATTGACAAAGGATTTTAGCAATGTGAAAGCTGAAAAAGGCGATAATAATGTTGATAATATAGAAAAGATAGAGATTGAAGATGTAGATCCAGGAACATATGAGATTGTTATTTCTCACAAAAATGCTCTTTTGGGAGGTAAAAATCAAGCTTATTCTCTTGTGGTAAGTGCTGGAGAGTTTAGTGAATTGTTGAGTAATAAAAATATTGATAATGGCGATGTTGATCCAATTACAGGAGAAACGATTACAAGTAATGAATTTGCTATTTGGCCTAATCCTGTTGCAAATGATATGTTTGTTAACTTAGGAAGTAAGTATGCTGAGAAGAATACTGCAATTAGGGTTTTTGATATTGATGGTAGAATGGTTCGCGATTTTAAAGGTACTGTTGATACTGATGGAAAAGTGACTGTAAATATGGCAAGTTTAAGTAGTGGTTCTTACTTTGTGGAAGTAAAAACTGCAGATTTTAAAAAGAAAGTACGTATTATGAAAAGGTAATAATCGTTGAATAGAAGTGTGATTTTAAGAAGTCCCTCTTTGCTTAGGTAAAGGGGGATTTTTTTGTTGGTTAGAGATGTATGCTGATGTAGTTTAGAAAGACTAATGTTGATCTATTGTACTGTCCTAGTAAGGCTGTTATAAAAAGCCATTTAAACATATGATAATAAGGAGTGTATTGAAATGTGTGTAAATGAAATAATATCAATTTTTAGATTATGTATCATTTATTCCTGTTTAAACGATAAATCAGGTGTTTATCCTATTTGTTGAATGTAGTTGTCTTTTAATAGGGTGTTAGAAAGAGGAATTATCATTCATCCATCCAAATAGCATACAATAGAGTGTATTAACACTTCAGATTATAATATTAGGACAGGGACAAGATGTTTCTTGTTTTTCAGTTTTATAGAAAATAGACTTGCCTTGTAAAAGAAGGCAGTTGTTATGTATTGAAGTAGTTATTTATGGTTATAATAATGCTGATGATATAAATTTCACTATATTAAATGAAACTCTCTATTAGACATAATGTAGGGGAAATTATTATTCACCTGCATTGCATGCGACGCAATATATTACGACATAGCCTATAAAGTGAGATATTTATTTAAAATATAAATGTATTGTTGATCTACAGTTTCATCCAAAGCTTGACGAAAGATTACAAGGGTTTATTATTGCACAAAATAACATGTGCATGAGATTATTTGCGGGGTAGTTCTTGTATTACTTATCATAAATAAATATTAAAACATTGAGTGTTTTGCATTCTTTTTGTAATTTAGTGATATGAGATGCTTCTCTTTATGGCTAAGAGTAGCTTATTTTAATTAATTTAATAAAAAAGAAAATGAAAAGAATAATTGGTTTAACAGTAATGTTTTTTGGAATTATAACAGGAGCTATGGCACAAACAGTAACTAAAACAGATTTATCTATCTTTCCAAAGCCGGAAAAAGGGTTTAAGCAAGTGGTAATTGAGGTTCCTCATTCTGACCGTGATGACAGTAAGAAAGTTGAGTTTAGAGTAGGTAAAATGATGGAGGTAGATGGGTGTAATCGCTTCGGTTTGCTTGGGAAAATAGAAGAGAAAGATTTAAGTGGTTGGGGATACAATTATTTTGTATTTGAAACAAAAGGTGATGTGTTTTCTACGCAAATGGGATGTCCTAATGCACCGAAGAGAAATATGTTTGTTTCTTCACAACCTGAATTAACACGTTATAATGGGAAATTACCTATTGTAATTTATGTGCCTGAGGAGTATGATGTTAAATTCCAGATTTATACTACTGACGGAGAAGAGTTTCAAGCGTTAGAAGTTAAAAATAAGAAATAACAATAAGTTATAAAATCAATAAAGAAGCTGGGATTAAGGTCCTGGCTTTTTCGTTTTTATATAGTGCAAACCTTTATGAATAAAGGGATTATTAATAATGTTATAAAAAAGGATAAAGTACTTTTTTTTATCTTGTATTTATTTGTAATTTTATAGTTTAAATATGGAAAAAGTTATGAAAAAAGTGAAAATGGGATTGGCATTAGCTGTAATGGTTACAGGTATTGCATTTGTAGGTTGTAAAGACAATAAAAAAGTTGAAGAGCAGCCAGCAACTGAACAAGTTGAGGAAACTGTAGCAACAGGAAGTGATGAGCACACTTCTCAAAATTCTTTAGATTGGTCAGGAACTTACGCTGGAGTTACACCTTGTGCGGATTGTCCTGGTATTGAAACGACAATTGTTTTGAATGATGATAATACATTCAAAGCTACTTACGTTTACCAAGAGAAAAAAGACGGAACATTTGAAGAAGCTGGAACTTTTACTTGGGATGATAAAGGGTCTGTAATTACTTTAAAAGATGCAAAAGGAGAGGTTCTTTCTGTATATAGAGTAGAAGAAGGAAACCTTAGACAATTAGGCTTAGATGGAACAGAAGTGACTAGCGAATTAGCTGAGCACTATGTTTTAGCAAAAAAATAGTGATTTTATCACAATAAATAAAAAAACCTTTCATTCGTGAAAGGTTTTTTTTATGCATTTAAATAACGTTAAATAAAGATTAGTTTTTGAAGTATTTTGCTCTTTTAAATAAAAATACGCCACTTGCAAGTAAAAGAATACTTACAAATATTTCTTCTTTAGGAGAATCATTAGTATACGATTGCTCTAAGTGATGTGTTTGTTCGTTTCTTAATTTGTATAAATTAAATACAAGTAAAGCTATAGCAATGGTTATAACTAAGAAACTACTTTGTTTTAATTTCTTTTGCATAATGTTGTTTGTTTTATAGTTACGTGGGGTAGTAAGTATATTGACAAATATAAGATAAAAACAAAATTAAGTTGTTAAATATGTGTTTTATTTTAGTATATTTTATTTTTAATTGTGCTTATTGTTTGTATTTTAATACTTTTTAGCTTTGAAAATCATGTTTTGTGAATGTTATTAAATATTTATCTCCTTTTAAAGATATTATGGAATAAAAAAAGACCTCTAAATGAGGTCTTTTAAAATTTAAATAAAAGTTATTTTATTAACGAATATTTATTAGTTCAATTTCTGTTAAATAAGGGTGGTCAATTACTTCTACAATTAATTCATCTGAAGTAAAAGACTTAATACTAAGTTTTAATTTTTCATCAGTTGTTGAAGAAGTTAAAGTAATGAGATCTCCATCGATTGAATATGAACCTTCATCTTCAATTAAACTATATCTGTCAAGTAAAGAGTAGTGCGTGGTCTTTAAATCGATTTGAACAGAAGAAAGTTGCAATTTTGTGCGAATTGCATTTGGACAATCTGGAGTAAAGGCATAAAATGTGGTGAGCCATTTTTTCTCTAGATTAACATCATTAAGTGCCATTGTTGTAGCTTCGTTGAAATTGGTGGTGTCTTTTTCAACTGAACAACTTTGCAGAAAGAAGAGCCCTGAGACTGCGAAGACTGCGACGAAAAGTGTTAGTAAGCGCTTCATAGTGTGGTTGTTTTAAATTTAAAAAGTAGTTGTGGTTATTCATTATTTGTTTTCTTAAAAATATAACAATTGATTATAATTCGCAAGAGATGAATTTAGAATAATTCAATAAAAATCAATTTTTTTAATGATATTGAATACTTGGTGTCTTTAAGTAATTAGTTTTTAATTAGTTGTATAGACATTTTTTGACGTGTTAAAAAACAAAAAAAGCCTCCTCGATTGAGAAAGCTATTTATATTATTTAGATTTATGGAGATAATTATTACTATATGCGATTTAGATTTTATTCTAAACAAGGTATATTCTCAATGAAAAAGGCAGAAGGTTGAGAATTTGGTTCTGTTGAATTAAATTCAAGTTCGTTTTTGATAGGATAAGGTAGTGCTTTATTAGCATAGCGTATTTGTACCATAACGATAGGAGATTCCTTTAAATAGTTGATATCTTCTTTGCGTAATAAGAACACGGTTGACAAGAGGCGAATGTTGTTTTTCGTCTCATTATTATATATAAACGTATCGCACTTCTCATCTCCAATATAATAAGCTGAGATAATGCGACCATTATTGAGTTTTATGGATATAATGCTACGGTAATTAACACACGTAATCGGAATAAAGTCTGTACTCTTTTGTATTAGCTGAACTTGTAAGAAATTATTATCATCAGATTTAATCAATGAGAAGTAGAGTGCTTGCGTACTCTTTTCTTGTGAATCTTCATAGACTAATAATTCTTTTGTTTGTTTAAAGTTGATGGTGTCATTTACTACTTCATAGTCTAAAGCACAGTTTTTTTCTTGAGCCTGAACATAGAGAAGATTACAGCAAAGGAATAGAATAAGGCATACGTAATGTTTCATAACTATATTGTTTTGCAACAAATTAGTATAATTTTTTCATTTTTCAAGTTAGTTGTAAAAAAAATATATTTATCTCCACCATCTTTTATTTTCCACTTTTTTCTGATTTCTTCTACTTTGAGAGGGAAGTTGCGTACAGTCACATTAGCTTTTATATTACTCAAATGCGTTTTTGCATTTTGTTTATTGAAAGGGATAATGTCTTCAATGAGAAATGAGCGCCCTGGGAAGTCGATTAGTTCCTCACTTGTGTAAAGTTGGCTATGTGGGTGCAGTTTATTGATCTTGTATTGTTGGCTTATAGCATCAAATTTACCTGTTTTAAGGATAGCACTATTTGGCTCATACAAATACTGTTGAGGTACATGAAAAGTAGCTGTAGCTGTATCATTTAAAGAGGTTTGGAATAGTTGCGGTTCTTCTTTGGTTAGATTAACGGCTACTAATTCTATTTCGCCTTTATAATTTTTTTCAAGTATCCACAATAATTCCTTTACATCATTGTTCAAAGCGACAATGTGAATGGCTTTGACATACTGTAATTCACTAATACCTGCGTGTAAGTCAAGTAAAGGTGAGGTTTTAATCAGAATGGTATCTGTGTAAGTAAACAAATCATCCAAATGTTCTGGAACATTAGGGGTACAGTCACTTAAAAAGAATACTTTTTCCTTCGCTTGATTGCGACGAGCTGGATCAACGTAAATATAATCCCATTGTTTATTTACTTGCTTTAAATACATAAGACTATCCCCACAATGACAAGTAATGTTATCTACTTCCAATGCAGTGTAATTATGAGCTACAATCTCACTTAAATCTTCTTGCATTTCACAATGCTGCACTTCTTTGATGCGTTGTGCAAAGTAGTAACAATCAATTCCAAAACCTCCAGTAAGGTCTATTAGACTATTTCCTTGTACTAAAGAAGCTTTGTATTTAGCACATTCTTCAGAAGAAGTTTGTTCTATTGATAATTTTTTAGGGAATAGAATATTTTGACCTGAATACCAAGTAGGTAGTTTGTCTTTTGACTTTTGTTTAGATTCAATTTGCGTCAATAATTCGCTCATTTCTACTGTAGAGAATGGGCTTTTTTTGAAAGCTAACTTATTGATATCATTAAGTAGCTGTTCTTGTATATATTGCTGAACTTCTTCTGCTAAAAGATTGTTTTTCAATTATAATTTTTTTGTGAGGATTTGTATAAATCTAACGTTAGGTAAGAACTCTTTTCCAAATACTTTTAGACAAGTGTACATAGGAACTGCTGCAATCATACCGAAAATACCTGAGAACATACCACTTGCTAAAATAACGATGAATATTTCTAATGGATGAGATTTTACACTATTCGAAAAGATAAGTGGTTGATTTACCACATTGTCTATTAACTGAATAGTCAAGAATCCAATAAATACTGTAAGTGCCTTTGGTAAGGTAACTTCAGTGAAATTGTCTCCTATAAAGCTTAGCATTGTAAATACTACGGCTAAAAGGTTTCCAATAAGTGGTCCGATATAAGGGATAATGTTTAATATGGCGCATAAGAATGCAATCATTAGTGCACCTTTTACACCGACAACAGCTAATAGAATGAAGCTTAAAATGAATATAATAATCGTTTGTGCTACTAAACCTAAGAAATAACGAGATAGTAGGTTATTGATTTTATTAATCGAGTTTAATACTTTGTTTTCGTGTTTTGTAGAGAACATTTTTTTGAATTGATATTCTAATACTACCTGGTCTTTCAAAAAGAAAAAAGAGATGAAAAGAATAGCGAATAATCCCATTCCAAATTCACTTAATAAACTCAAAATAGAGTTTAATAAGTTAGGCACGAAGTCAAGCTTCATTTGTGATTTTAGATTCGATTCAGCAATAATCTTATCTAAGCTGAACCCTTTTGCGTCTAAGTAAAAGTCAATCTTATGGATAAGCCCATTGAAGTCTTCTTGTAAATGTAGTGTGTTTAGAACAGACAAGTTTTGAGCTTGTGTTGTAAACAACGGTACAAACATGAAAATAAATCCAATAAAGAAAGCAAGGTATATAACAATGGTAATAGACACAGCAAGGGTGCGTTTGATACGCAATCTCTTGCGCATAAACTCAACAATTGGCTTACCGATTAATGCTAAGACAAAGGCGAAAGCGATATATATAAATAATTGGCTTATTTCTAAAAGTAATAAACCTAATAGGGTGATTGCAGTTAATATTAAAACTGCACGCACGATTCCTTTTGAGATTGTCTTAGAGTCTATCATCATGTTGTAAATTATTCATTAGCAAAAACAAAACTGTGTACAGCGACTAAAGCGGCAGTCTCCGTTCGCAATCTTGTATGGCCTAAAGAAACGGGTTTATATCCTTTTTCTAAGGCTGTTTCTATCTCACTTGTAGAAAAATCGCCTTCTGGACCCACTAAAAGTAAATAATTTTTGTGAAGAGGGATGCTGTTTTTCAGTAAAACTTTTTCAGTGTCCTCACAATGCGCTATATATTTCTCGCCTTCGTGGTTCTGAGCTAAGAATTCTTTTAGAGAAATTGGCTCATTTAAGATAGGCATGTGATATTGTAAAGATTGCTTCATTGCAGATTGTATAATCTTCTCGAAACGCTCTGTTTTAACGATTTTTCGCTCTGAGTGCTCACATATAATTGGTGTAATTTCGTGAATACCAATTTCAGTTGCTTTTTCTAAAAACCACTCATAGCGTTCGTTCATCTTTGTAGGTGCAACAGCTAAGTGCAGACGGAATGGAGTAGGAGCTTGGTCTTCGTGAGACACAATTTCAGTTATACATTTTTTATCTGAGTCCAAAGAGATTTTGGTTGTAAACAAAGTGCCTTTACCATTGGTCACGTATAAAGTGTCCCCCATTTTACGTCTTAATACGCGAATGATATGTTTGCTTTCATCTTTGTCAAAAGTGAAAGTAGTTTGTCCTTTTTCAATTTCAGGAGAATAGAATAATTGCATAGTAGATAATTAGAATTCGATACGCGCTTTAGAAACAACAGAAGAATCTGCAAATTTAGACTCAAGGAAACGGTAGTAACCTACGATTCCAATCATTGCTGCATTGTCTGTTGTATATTCAAATTTTGGAACAAATGTTTTCCATTTGTATTTTTTCTCCGCGTCTTTTAATACTTGTCTTATTCCTGAGTTGGCAGATACACCACCTCCGATTGTTATTTGTTTAATACCAGTTTCGGCAACAGCAAGTTTCAACTTATCCATTAAAATTTGGATAATTGTATATTGGATAGAAGCACATATATCTGCTAAGTTTTCTTCAACGAAGTTAGGATTAGCAGCAACGTTTTTCTGGATAAAGTATAATATTTGTGTTTTTAGTCCACTGAAGCTGAAGTTTAGTCCTGGTACTTTTGGTTTTGTAAAAGGGAATGCTTTAGGGTTTCCTAATTTAGCATATTTGTCAATCAATGGCCCCCCTGGGTAAGGGAAACCTAATACTTTTGCGGATTTGTCAAAAGCCTCACCAACTGCGTCATCCGTTGTCTCCCCTAATATTTCTAAGTCAAAAAAGCTGTTTACACGAACAATTTGTGTGTGTCCACCAGAAATCGTTAATGCTAAGAAAGGAAACTCAGGTTTTTCAAATCCCTCTTCGTCAATAAAATGACATAGAATATGTGCATGCATGTGGTTTACAGCAACTAAAGGAATGTCAAGTGCAATAGAAAGTGATTTAGCAAAAGAGCCTCCCACTAATAGCGAACCCATCAAACCAGGACCTTGCGTGAAAGCAATAGCACTAAGGTCTTCTTTTGTAATGCCTGCTTTTTTAATAGCAACATCTACTACTGGCACGATGTTTTGTTGATGTGCACGCGAAGCTAATTCAGGAACTACCCCTCCGTATTCTTCGTGAATTTCCTGTCTGGCAACGATATTAGATAGAACTTTGTTGTCAGCCATAATCGCTGCAGATGTGTCATCACATGAGCTTTCGATGGCTAAAATATAGGTGGGTTTTGAAGACATTTTATACTTTTATCTTTTGATAATTTATAAGGTTAAATCTACCTAACCCTATAGAAAAATAATTAAATTTGTAAGTTGTTAGTTTTATAACTAAACTACCGTAGATTGCGGCAAATTTAAAACATTATACGTTATCAAAAAATTTAAAAAAATAGTTTTTCGTCTGATTTTAGGAGTGTTTGCGCTACTTATTGTAGTTGCAGGAGCATTGGTGTTGCCACCTGTACAGACATTTCTTGCCAAAGAGGCAATGAATAAAATCAATACGAAGTTTGGTACAGATATTCATATAGATAAGTTGGCTTTAGATATTTTTGGAGGAATTACCCTTAAAGGAGTTGCTGCTAAAGATATTAAAGGTAATGATTTCCTTTACATAAAAAGTTTTAATACAAGAATATTAGATTTTAAAGAATTGACACAAGGACGATTGTTCTTTGGAAATGCTTATATCGATAGTTTGTATTTGCGTATTCACAAGTACAAAGGGGAAGAAGAAACGACATTGGACCACTTTATCAATGCGTTTGACGATGGAAAACCAGGGCAAGGAAAGTTTAGACTTAAATCTCCTTTAGTTAACATAAAAGGGACGCATTTGATTATTTCTGATGAGAATGCAGAGACGGAAGTTGCTGTTGACTTTAAAGATATTGAGGGGCAGGTAAAGGATTTCTTTATCAAAGGACCGGATATTTATGGAAATATTATGAAGGCCACTTTTGTTGATCATTGGGGCATGGGGGTAAAGAACCTATCTGGTGATTTTTCTCACACAAAGACAAGTATCGGTGTCAAAGGGTTGAATATAGTAACAAACAAATCATCAATTGAAGGTGATTTGGAGTTTACCTATGCTCTTGGAGACATGAAATACTTCGCTGATAAAGTGAATTGGAATTTTGAAATTAGAAAGGCGTCTTTGAATACATCAGATTTAAATGTGTTTACTGGTGTGTTTTCAGAAAATAAGAATGTATTTGTAAAGGGACATATAGATGGAGTGACGAACGACTTCTATATGAAACATGTGAATTTAGTGGATGAGAATACGTCAAATGTGCGTGGGTTGTTTCACTTTAAAAATGTGTTTGACAAAGACAAGCCTTTCTGGATGAAGGCTAATGTGGATAGACTTTATGTTACCCGAAACAACTTAGTAGGCTTAATGCCAGAGATTTTAGGGAACTTATTACCTGAGGAATTGTCTGTTTTAGGGAATGTGAATTTAGTTGGAGATATTGAGTTGACTAAACGTACGTTGGATACGAATGTGAATTTATTGACATCAATTGGAAAGGGAACTGCGGAGATTGAAATTGATAACTTAAATAACCCTGATTTAGCTGCGTATAAAGGGAAAGTGGTACTTTCTGAATTTGACTTAGGGGAATTACTAAAAAAT
>JASLGC010000310.1 GCA_030150335.1 Flavobacterium sp. | reverse complement strand
ACTTTTATGTTGCGTCCATGGGTTAAATTTCATGAAACATTCGGTAAGGAGGATAATCCAAGAATTGAAGAATATATAGGTAAAGGAGAGCTTACAGTTGTTTATAGTAGAGAAAACGGACAGATGTTTACCTTTATGATGCGAAACAACATGCGTTTGAATAGTGAATATAGAGGATTTACTGAGTTGACTTGGGCATATCCAATTAAGCACAACTTAAAAGCATTTATCGTTGTAAATAATGGATATGGTGATTCAATGATTGATTATAACTGGAATCAATCAACAGTAGGAGTTGGTATTACGCTAATGGAGTGGTTATAATATTTAAAGTTTTGATTGTTTAAAACAATCAATTTCATATATAAAAAAGGGGCTATCTAAATTTAGATAGCCCCTTTTCTTATTAATATTGCTACTTAAAAGTGGCAATAAACAAATGACAATTCAGTTTTTGAAATTCCTAAGAGTTTTTCATGTCTTGTTGCTTTGCTGCTTTCTTCAACGAGTAAACTAAGTAAGCTATAAAGGCAATAAAACCAAGGAAAGAGAACCAGTTATCTGATATAGACCATAAGTTCTCGCTATTTAAGTTGAAAATTCCGTAAACCAACCATAATAAAACAAGGAAGGTTGCTACTTTTTCAATATTCTTTTTATTCATATTTTGTTATTTAAATAGTCATAGAAAAAAGTTGTCTTTGAGGTTTATTTCTTTGTAAGCGTAAATCAAATGCCATACAAATGTTTCTAACAAAGGCTCTTCCTTTTCTCGTTACTTTTATTTGGTGATCTTTGATTGTAATCAAATTATCTTCTTCAAATTCCTTTAATTCTTCAAGAATAGGAGTGAAGTTAATCTTTTGAATATCGTCTTCGAGATCGGTAAATAAAGAACACATTAAATTTAAGATATGTTTTCGGATTATCAAATCTTCTTCAGTCAAAATATGACCTTTGGTAACAGGGATTATGTTATCCTCTAATAATTTGTAGTATGTATCTATATCTTTCTCATTTTGAGCAAATGAATACCAACTATCACTAATAGAAGAAACACCTAAACCAACCATCAATTGTGTTTTAGAAGAGGTATAACCCATAAAATTTCTGTGTATCGTAGATGAATTCAATGCCTTGTACAGAGAATCTGTTTTTAAAGCAAAGTGATCCATTCCTATTTCAACGTAATCGTTCTTTAGTAAAAGCTCTTTTCCTTTTTCGTAAAGTTCTCGTTTTTCGTTGTCTTTAGGCACGTCTTCATCATTAAAACCTCTTTGCCCATTTCCTTTAATCCATGGCACGTGAGCGTAACTATAAAAAGCAAGTCTATCAGGTGATAGCGATTTTGTCTTTTCGATAGTATCTATTACGTGAGATAAGTTTTGAAACGGCAATCCATATATAATATCATGTGAAATAGAAGTATAACCAATTTCTTTAGCCCATAACGTTACTTTAGCAACGTTGTGAAAACTTTGTTCTCTGTGAATTGCTTTTTGAACTTCTGGGTTATAATCTTGGACACCATAGCTAACTCTTCTAAAACCTAAGTTGTAAAGAGTCTGCAAATGTTCTTTTGTGGTGTTATTAGGATGTCCTTCAAAGCTAAATTCATGTCCTTCTGCGATAATTGACGTTGATATTATTCCTTCAATCAAAGTCGTTAAATTCTCAGGAGAAAAGAAAGTAGGAGTACCTCCACCTAAGTGTATCTCTTTAATCTTTGGTTTAGCACCAAAAAGATTACAATACAATTGCCATTCTTTTAAAACAGCTTGTATATATGGGTTCTCTACTTCATGTCTTTTAGTAATTCTTTTATGACAACCACAAAAAGTACATAAACTTTCACAGAAAGGTAAGTGAATATAAATACTAATACCTTCTGAGTCATTAGACTCTATAAAGGATTTTTTACATGACTCTAACCATCTTTCTCGAGTAAATGTTGATTGCTCCCAATAGGGTACAGTTGGATAGCTGGTATATCTTGGACCAGGTACATTATACTTTTGAATAAGTGAAAGTGACATATTTATTATATATTTGAGAACAAAAATATAGTTTAATAATAGTGCTTACTATGATAATTGTCATTTTAGCCAACTAAATCAATCAAATTATGAGAATAAAAAATGCAATGATGTTCTTCTTAATTCTATTTATGGGAGTATCTACTGTTGCTTGTGCACAGGAAAAACAAGACCATTTGTTGTCTAATGAAGCTTTTAAAGAAGTTATAGAAGCTAAAGAAGTTCAGCTTGTTGATGTTAGAACCGAAAAAGAATTTAATGAAGGAACGATTGAGTACGCAAAGAACATAGACGTATTGGGAACTGATTTTATTGACGAAGCAAATAAATTAGATAAAACTCAACCTGTTTATATTTTCTGCAAATCAGGTAAGAGAAGTGCAAAAGCAAGAAATATGCTTTTAGAAGAAGGATTTGAGAAAGTATACGAATTAAAAGAAGGTTATTCTAAATGGGGTACTGTTTCTGAGTTAAATAACTAATTATCTTTAAGGAATTAAGAATGAGTGTCTTGATATAAATTAGATTTTATCATTATTTTAAGACTTATTTTTCTTTACAAGAACGAACTTTTGTTATTTTTGAAAAAAAGAGTGAGATTATGGATACAGCATCATTTGGAGGATTTGTAAAAACTTTACTAATAATAGTATTAGTTTATTATGCGTTCAAGTTTGCTATGCGTTATTTATTTCCTTTGCTATTATTAAAAGTAGCAAAAAAGGCAGGGCAGAACTTTCAAGAAAGACAACAACAACAATATAATCAGTATAGAGGTAACCAAGCAGAAGAGCCAAGACAAGATACTAAGGCAGAAAATAAGGTTCCTCGTTCAACGAAGATTGTTGGAGAATACGTAGAGTTTGAAGAAATCGATACAAAATAATTAAAAGACCCGCTTTAGGGTCTTTTTTTATGCTCTATATTTATGATGGGTTCTCTTTAGTGCGTGATTAAATTTACTTACTTTAGCGTATTGAATCAAAAAGTAAATGCCAAGCAAAGGATGAATACATTAAAGAGATTTTTACCCCATTTTTTAGTAATTATAGGTTTTGCTATAGTAGCCTTATTATATTTCTCACCTGTACTATCAGGTAAGGTTATCCATCAATCTGACATTGTTCAATATACAGGGATGGCTAAAGAGCAAATAGACTATCGCTTACAATCAGGTGATGAGCCTTATTGGACAAACAGCGCTTTTGGAGGAATGCCTACTTATCAGTTAGGAGCAAAGTATCCTCATAACTATGTAAAAGCATTAGACAGTGCTATTCGCTTCTTACCAAGACCGGCAGATTATCTGTTTGTTTACTTCATTGGATTTTACATCTTATTAATATCCTTAGGAATGAAACCTCTAAGGTCTTTTATTGGGGCTTTAGCCTTTGGTTTCTCAACCTATTTAATCATTATACTTGGAGTAGGGCACAATGCCAAAGCACACGCCATCGCATACATGCCAATGGTTGTAGCTGGTGTTTTACTCGTTTTCAGGAAGCATTATATTAAAGGGGGATTACTTACCTTATTTGCTGCATCTTTAGAAATCAGTGCAAATCACTTCCAAATGACTTATTACTTGTTATTACTTCTGTTAGTAATAGGTATTTACTACACTGTAATCTACATTAAAAATAAAGAGTATAAAGAGTTAGGTATTGCTATTGGTATCTTCATAGCGGCTGCTATTTTGAGTATTGGTGCAAATGCAACTAACTTAATGGCTACTTCAGAATACACGAAATTTAGTACCCGTAGTAATAGCGAATTGACTTTCCAAGCAGATGGTTCACCAAAGACATCATCAAATGCGATGAGTTATGAATATATCACAGAGTACAGCTACGGACTTTTTGAAAGTTTCAACTTACTTGTTCCAAGATTAACAGGTGGTGCAAACAACGAAAAATTAGACAGCAAGTCGAATGTGTATAATTACTTTGGTTCATTAGGAGCATCACATCAACAAGCTTCTGAGATGGCAGAACACTCACCAACGTATTGGGGAGACCAGCCAATCGTAGCTGCGCCAGCATATATCGGAATCGTTGTATTCTTCATGTTTGTGGTTGGAATGTTTGCAGAAAAGAGAAACTTCAAATACGTATTCGTCATTGG
>JASLGC010000307.1 GCA_030150335.1 Flavobacterium sp. | reverse complement strand
CTACAACAAGGGAAAAGTGCGCTTATCGTTGAATCAGAAACAGAGAAAATCAACAGCCCATTGAAGATTAAATTCAATGAGTTTAACATTGAAACGCTTACCAAAATGGTTAAGAAAGATGTTTTATTGGCTGGAGGGTATATCAATGGAGAGGTTAATTTGAGAGATTTAACCACGGACTTTAGGTTCGTTTCTGATATAGATATTCGCGACTTACACGCGATGGAGATTGCATTGGGTAATTTACACGTTGGCGTGGAGAATGAGAGTGCGAGTAAGTTCTTAGCAGATGTGGTACTGCAAGGAGGTGACAATAGAATTCAATTAGGCGGATGGGCTGATGCGGATACAAAAGAAATGAGTTTGGATGTTGATTTAACAAAACTTCAAATGAGTGCTTTTGAATACTTTGCGAAAGAGCATATCTCTCAAACAGAAGGGTATTTTGCTGGTAAATTGAATGTAGGTGGTAAGTTTGACAACCCTAAGATATTAGGTGCGATAAACTTTAACAATATTGGATTACACGTTAATGAGCTGAATGCTGACTTTAAAAAGATTAACGAGAAGATTTCTTTTACAGAAAGAGGAATTGAGTTAGATAAGTTTAGTATTACCGATGTAGATGGTAACTTATTAGTGATTGACGGACAGATATTGACTAAAGCATACCAAGACTTTAAGTTTAATTTGTTGATTACAGCATTAGACTTTAAAGCGGTGAATTCTACTGTGAAGGACAACGACATGTACTACGGAACATTGGTGTTTGATACGCGTATTTCTATTCAAGGAGATTTGAATAAACCGGTAGTTACGGGTGGTATTGAGATTGGTAAGAAAACGAACTTTACGTTTGTATTGCCACAAGAAGACCCGAGTATTGCAGATAGAGAGGGGATTGTAGAGTTTGTAGACCAACAGAGTTTGCAATTGGCTGAATTAAAGAAATACGAGGATGATTTTAATAATTCTGACTTAAAAGGATTAGATGTTTCCTTGGCGATAAAAGTAGATAAAGACGCTGCCTTCACTATGATTATGGATAAGGTAAGTGGCGATAAAATATTGTTGAAAGGGGAAGCTGATTTAGTTGGAGGTATTGACCCTTCAGGTAAAGTAACTTTGGCAGGTAGATATGAGTTTTCTGAGGGAGCGTATGACTTGTCGTTCAATATGCTTAAACGTCGATTTGAGGTAGAGAAGGGAAGTTATATTCTTTGGGCAGGAGACCCAACAGATGCTACGTTGAACTTAACAGCTATTTATGAAACAAAGACTGCTCCGATGGACTTATTAGATGGGCAGTTGAGTGGATTATCACCTACCCAACAAAATATGTATAAACAGCGTATTCCGTTTCAAGCATTGTTAAAAATGAAAGGGGAATTGCTGAAACCAGAGATATCGTTTGACTTGCGATTGAAAGAGGATATTAGCAGTGTGTCTGGGGATGTAATCAACAATACGAAGACGAAGTTAGAACAGTTGAGAACGAATGAGTCTGAGATGAATAAGCAGGTATTTGCTTTGCTATTGTTGAATAGATTTATTGGTGAGAACCCCTTTGAAAGTAGTGCAGGAGGAATGACAGCTGGGGCTATGGCACGTCAGAGTGTGAGTAGATTGTTGTCAGACCAATTGAATAACTTGGCAAGTAACCTTATTTCAGGTGTTGAGTTGAACTTTAACTTGGAGTCGAGTGAAGATTTTTCTTCTGGAAATAGAGAAAACAGAACAGACTTGAACGTGGCGGTTTCTAAGCGATTATTCTCAGATAGATTGAAAGTAACTGTTGGAAGTAGCTTTGAGGTAGAGGGAAGTCAACGTGAGAACGAGCAAGCGAATAATATTGCAGGGGATATTGAGTTAGAATATGCCTTGTCTAAAGACGGTAGATATTTAATGCGTGTATATCGTAAAAATAGATATGAAGTTGCCTTACAAGGGCAAATTGTAGAAACAGGAGTAGGATTTATTATAACCATGAGTTACGAGAAGTTTAAAGAGCTATTTGAAAATTCAAGAGATAAAAGACAATTAAAAAAACAATTGAGAGAGGAGGTCAAAGATGAGAAATAGGATTGCACAGATTCTTACTGGGGGTATTGTTTTTGCTTTTATGTTTTCTTGTAGTGGAACACGCCATTTAAAAGAAGATGAGTATTTATATACAGGAGGAAAGATTATCATAGAGAGTGATACGCTAACTAAAAGTCAGAAAGCCGACATGGCGGATGGACTACAAGGTTTGTTGCGCCCTGTGCCTAATGGTTCTTTCTTGGGTATGCACCCTAAGTTGTTCTTTTATAATTTGGCAGGTAATCCTGAAAAGAGTAATAAACTTAGACGTTGGATGAGAAATAAAATGGGTGAACCACCTGTTTTATTTGACCAAGTAGATATGGACCACAATAGTGCTATTCTATCCAATCGCTTAGAGAATCAAGGGTATTTCAATGTTGAGGTAACCTCTGATTCTGTTGTTGTTTCAGAAAAGAAAAGACGTGTGGACTATACTATCGTTCCACAACAACAGTATAAAATACGCAACTTCACGTTTGCAAAGGATTCAACAGAATTACAACAGTTGCTTTCTAAAGCAATGCGTTTTACGCGTTTGAAAGAAGGAAGACCTTATAATTTAGATAATATTAAAGACGAGCGTGTTCGCTTTGACAACTATTTAAAGAATAAAGGGTATTACTTTTTTAGTGGAGACCATTTGCTGGTGCAGGTAGATAGTACGGTAGGAAAGCATCAAGTGGACTTGCATTTAAAGGTAAAAGAAACAGCGCCTAAATTGGCATTGGAACCTTATACAATAGATAAGATTTTTGTGTTTTCCGACTATACGTTGGCAGATAAAAACTTTAAAGAGGAGTTGAAAACTGCAGAAGCGTATAAAGACTTACTGATTGTTGACCCTAAAAATAAGTTTAAGCCTTCTATTTACGACAATACAATTCACTTAGAACACGGAGAAACGTATAATAGAAATGACCATAACTTATCGCTAAACCGATTAGTGAGTTTAGGGGTGTTTAAGTTTGTGAAGAATCAGTTTGAGATTTCAGATACATTGAACCACAAATTGAATGCTTATTACTTCTTAACGCCTGATAAACCTAAGGCTATTCGAGTGGAGTTGTTAGGAAAGACAAACTCTGCAAGTTATAATGGAGCTGAGCTTAATGTGAATTGGAGTAATAAAAACTTCTTTAGAGGAGCTGAGGTATTTTCTGTTTCCGCTTATGGAGGTGCAGACTTTCAGATGTCTTCAACCAATAAGGGGTATAATGTATATAAAGCAGGTTTAGAGGCGAGTTTGACTTGGCCTAAGATTATCTCACCGTGGGACTTTAAATCGACAAGTGCTTATATTCCCAAAACAAGAGCTTTACTTGGAGGAGAGTATTTGCAGAGAACACAGTTGTATGCGTTGAAGTCATTTAAAGCGTCTTGGGGTTATCTGTGGAAAGAGAACGCCTTTAAAGAACATCAATTTAATGTTTTAGAAGTTAATTATGTAAGTCCAGACAATGTAACTGATTTGTATAGAGAATATGCAGAGGGAAACCCTTCGTTAGAGCGTATTTTAGACAAGCAATTGACTTTTGGGCCTACTTATACTTATACGTACACTAATACATCTAAACAATATAAAAAGCATACTTTCTATTATAGAGGTTCATTAGATTTATCTGGTAATATCACTGGGTTGCTGATGGGGGCTAATGTAGATAAGGACAAAGAGCGAAGTGTGTTAGGTGTTCCGTTTAGTCAATATGTAAAAACAGAGCACGATTTTAGACACTATATGAAGTTGAGCAGAACCTCTCAATTGGTGAGTAGAGTACACGCAGGTATTGGTGTTGCTTATGGAAATTCAAAGAATATGCCTTATACAAAGCAGTTCTTTGTGGGAGGGTCTAATAGTATTAGAGCCTTTAGAGCACGTACACTTGGGCCTGGTAAATTTGACCCTAATATGAATGCAAGTAAGTTTATCCCAGACCAATCTGGAGATATGTTGCTTGAGATGAACTTAGAGTATAGAAAGAAATTATTCAGCATAGTACACGGAGCGCTATTTATAGACGCAGGTAATATTTGGAATTTAAATGAGGTTTCCGACAGACCAGGCGGAAAGTTTAGTGGTGATTTCTTAAATGAGTTTGCCATAGGGGCAGGAGCAGGTTTAAGATTTGATATCACGTTTTTAGTATTAAGACTTGACTTTGCCTTCCCATTGCGAATTCCTTACAATGAGTCAGGAGAGCGTTGGGTAGTTGACGATATTCGATTTGGAGATAGCAGATGGCGAAAAGACAACCTAATGTTTAACTTCGCTATTGGGTATCCATTCTAACAATTGTGGAAAGTTTACACAATCTAATCCCCCGTTTTCTGTGGAATGCGGGGGATTGTTTTTTTGGTGTTTTGTGTAAGTGATTGATAATTAAGATTGTAATAATTGCGAACATTGCGTTGGGTAAATTGGCACAATATTTACTATTACTATAAGCGTAAGGTGTTATTAAAAAAACGAAGATTAGTAATAATCTTCAGCTTTGAAAAAGAAAATAAAGTGTTTGTTTAAAAAATTATGTTATCGAGAGATAACAGGTTAGATCGTTAGTAAGGTGAAGAAGAGAAATCTTCTGGTAAATAGGGAGCTTAAGCTCCCTTTTACTGTTTATATAGGTTAATTTTATTAGGCTATTGGTTTGTGAGTAATAAAAATATTAAATTTGCCTTTAGCACCTAAAAATAGAAAATATGAGTCACAAGATTCTGGTTATAGATGATGATGTTCCTTTTTGCGAAATGCTAAAAACTTTTTTAACAAAGAAAGGTTATAAAGTTTCTAATGCTTTTAGTAGCGCTGAAGCACAGCAATCTATTGATAAAGAGTGCTATGATATTGTTTTGACAGATGTTCGTTTACCTGATAGCAATGGTTTAGAGTTGTTGAAATACATCAAATCTCATTGTCCTACAGCACAAGTTATTCTAATGACAGGATATACTGAGATTAAAACGGCTGTAAATGCAATGAAGTTAGGCGCATTTGATTATGTTGCCAAACCGATTAATCCTGATGAGATAGTAATGACAATCAAACAAGCTCTTGATCGCAAAGCGAGTATTGAGCGTGGGGAAGTTGTTCAAAATAAAGTGAAGGTAAAAGCAACTACTGCTAAAAGTACTTCTGATACGCAAGATTCGAATGAAGAAGAACTTGATTATGTAAAAGGAGAAAGTAATATTTCAAAACAATTACACGAGTATATCGAATTAGTAGCACCAACGAATATGTCGGTTTTAATTATCGGAGATAGTGGTACTGGTAAGGAGAATATAGCACATTCCATTCATTTGAAAAGCAAGCGTAGTGACAAGCCGTATATCGCAGTAGATTGTGGAGCTATCCCTAAAGACTTGGCTTCAAGTGAGTTTTTTGGACATATCAAGGGTTCGTTTACAGGAGCCGTTACTGATAAAGTAGGGCATTTTGAAGCGGCTAATGGTGGTACAATCTTTTTAGATGAGGTAGGAAACTTGTCGTATGAAGTGCAAGTGCAATTACTTCGTGCTTTACAAGAAAGAAAAGTGAAGCCAGTAGGTAGTAGCAATGAAATAGATGTGGATATTCGCGTTATTGCAGCTACAAATGAAGATTTGCCGAAAGCAGTAAGAGAAGGAGAGTTTAGAGAGGATTTATATCACCGATTAAACGAATTTGGTATTGTTGCTCCAAGATTAGCAGATAGAGGTTCAGATATCTTAATGTTTGCCGAACATTTCTTGCAAGAATCAAATCAAGAATTAGAAAAACAAGTTAAGAAGTTTTCTTCTGAAGTAGAATGTGTTTTCTTGACTTACGATTGGCCTGGAAACTTACGTGAAATGAAGAATATCATTAAGCGTTCTGTTTTATTGACAAGAGGAGATGTAATTGAGAAAGATGTTTTGCCACAAGAGATATTAAATCCAAGAACGGAGACTACAACTACTGCAACAAGTAATGAAGCTCCAGAAGATGATTTAAAACTGTTTTCTTCAAGAAACGAAGAGCAAGCGATACGAACAGCATTAGAGAAAGTGAAGTTCAATAAAACGAAAGCTGCTCAAGTTTTAGGCATTGACAGAAAAACACTTTACAACAAAATGAAGTTGTATAACATCGAATTATAGAAATAATATATTTGAAGAAAGAAGCTATCCAGATTTGGGTAGCTTTTTTTTGCTGTGAAGCCAAAGGGATTAGTGTTTTGAGTATGAGGAGAATGCTATCTACAGCAGCAGGAAGCACTGGCAGGTAATAGCCTACAAGCGATGGAGTAAGATAATTGTGATATGCTTAGTAGAGAATAAAAAGCATTGCATAATAAGAGTTAATAATTCGAAATAGTTGATAATTAATAAGACTTTAAGTTAGTTTATATTTAAAATTAGAAGTTAATAGAATATGAATCTGTAGTTTTCTTTTTACATTTGCATTTATAATACGCAATAAGAGACTATGGATATTCAAACATTAATTCATCACAATTTAGATGAGTTGTTTTACTTAGCAGACAAGAAAGAAATCTTAAATACTGATTTAGTAGTTAAGATTGGAGCTTACGTTGGAGCAGCTGTATTGAGAGGGCGTTATGCTGATCAGAAAGAAGTTACTCAAGAAGAGGTAAATGGTGTATTTGGTATTATTGGTGATTTTTGTAAAGAAAGTTTCGGAGGAAGAAGCTTCTCAAAAGTTCACTTTAAGAAAATGACTAAATTAGCATTAGAGTTAATCCAAGAGACTACTTTTGACAGTGATGTAGAGGAGTTTTTAGCTGAATTAAAGAAATAAAACAGAGCTTTTTTAAAAGCACATAAGTAAAGGATATCTTAAATAGATATCCTTTTTTCGTTTACGATTGTTTTATTTGTACTGAATTAGTGTGTTTTTTCAAATATTTATTGTAATAATCGTTAATAGTTGATATAAACGTTTTTATTAGTCTTTGCTTTTGGTTATATTCGATGAAACCAATTAAAAAGTAAATTATGAATATTAAAGTTATAGAATCAGCTAAAAATGCACATGAATATCAGTTATTAATTAAGGATTTGTTAGAGAATTCTTTAAGGGTAAACCCGAAACATGAGGTTGTGTATAAAGATCAAGTAAGGATGAATTACTACGAGCTGTATGACAATATCAAAAAGTTGTGTAATGTATTTGGGGACTTAGGCCTAAAAGGAGGAAATGTAGTAGGGGTAATTGATTATGACAGTCATTATTATTTGATGAATTACTTTGCAGTGCCTATTACGGGGAATGTATTGCATACCATCAATTGGCGTTTGGCACCTGAGCAAATGTTATATACTATCAATCACGCAGAAGATGAGGTATTAATTGTACACGAAGATTTTCTTCCTGTTGTAGAGGGTTTTAAAGACCGCATGGAAACGGTAAGAGAGATTATAGTCATTCGCGATCATCAAAACGAAGTACAGACATCCGTTCCTGTACGAGGTTATTTGGATGAGGTCATTGCCAAAGCAGATAATCAATATAGTTTTCCAAACTTTACAGAAGATGCGATAGCAACACTTTTTTATACTACGGGGACAACGGGTAGCCCAAAAGCGGTTTACTTTTCACATCGCCAGTTAGTACTTCACACCATGGTTGAAATGAGCGTTTTATCAACTATGAATGAAGCGTTTAAAGTTACTTCCTCAGATGTTTATTTACCGCTAACACCTATGTTTCACGTTCATGCGTGGGGTATGCCTTATTTGGCAACAGCTTTGAGTTTAAAGCAAGTGTATATTGGTCGTTTTGAGCCAAAGAGTTTCTTGGAGATTTTTGAAAAAGAAAAACCTACAATATCCCATTGTGTACCAACTATTCTAAATATGTTACTGACAAGTCCTGCTGCAGAGCAGATGGATTTCTCTAAGTGGAATGTATTGATTGGAGGTTCTGCTTTGAGCAAACCATTGGCTCGTAGAGCAATGGAAAGAGGTATTTCTGTTGTTACAGGGTATGGAATGTCGGAAACGTGTCCTTTGCTAACGTCGTCTTATTTATCATTGGAAACAATTCAGCACGATATTGAAACTCAATTAGAGATACGCACATTGACAGGGAGAGCAGCCTTGCTTGTAGATTTAAAAGTTATTGATGATGAAGGCAATGAGGTACCTAAAGATGGAAAAACACTGGGTGAGGTCGTGGTACGTGCACCTTATTTAACCATGGGGTATTACAAAGATGAAGAGAAGAGTGAGGAATTATGGGAAGGCGGTTATTTACACACAGGTGATATCGCTTGGATTAATAGCCACAGTGATATCAAGATTGTCGATCGCTCTAAAGATGTCATTAAAACAGGGGGAGAGTGGATGTCTTCTTTAGCTTTAGAAGATATGATTGGCGCTTATCCTGGAGTTGTTGATGTTGCTGTGATTGGTGTGCCTGATGAAAAGTGGGGAGAAAGACCTTTTGCATTAGTGGTGTCCAAAGTTGAGAATGCTATTGCTCAGAGTGATTTGCAAAAACACATGGAAGGCTATGTAGAGAATCACCAAATAAATAAATGGGCTATTCCAGACCGTTTTGTATTTGTGAGCGATATTCCAAAGACAAGTGTTGGTAAAATCAGTAAGAAAGTTATCAGAGAGCGCTATTTAGCTAATGAATATTAGGGTTTACTTGTTGAAAATAGAAAATTAAGGTAACTTCCGACACTTTAACGATCATATTATGAAATTCAAACAAACTATTAACCACACTGAGAAATCAAAAACAAGTTCTTTATTAAAGCAACTTGGTTTAGGTGTCTTAGTTCTTGGTGCTTTGACTACTCAGGCACAAAAGAAACCTTTAGACCATTCTGTTTATGACGGATGGCAAAATGTAGGAACAAGAACATTGTCTAATAATGGACAGTGGGTTTTATATTCTGTGAATCCACAAGAGGGGGATAAAACGCTTTACATTGAATCGACTGATAAATCGAAGAAGCTAACAGTGAATAGAGGTGAGAAGCCTGTGTTTACTGGAGGTTCTGATTATTCTGTTTTTGCAATTAGACCAACGTTTGCTGACCTAAAAGCAGTTAAAACAAAGAAGAAAAAAGAAGATGAGATTGCAAAAGACTCATTGGGAATATATAATTTAAAGTC
>JASLGC010000264.1 GCA_030150335.1 Flavobacterium sp. | reverse complement strand
AAAAATGGTGTTGTCCTTGATATTAATCACTTAGAATACAATTTGGATACTATTATTGAAAAAGAATTGAATAAATAATATCTACTTATAAAGCTAAAAGCCCTCTTTACTACTTAATTCAGTAAAGAGGGCTTTTTAATTCCATTATACTCAGGTATTTCGCCTTTATTTCTGAGCAAGAAAAATATTTATTGTATTTTGTAACAAAATATATAAACAGCCGTCATATAGACTATGAACAAAAATCTTGAAAATGAATTTGTAGCCTTGTTAGATAAGAATCAAAATCTTATCCATAAAGTTTGTCGACTTTATACAGTTGACGAAGCAGCACATAAAGATTTATTTCAAGAAATATCTATTCAACTTTGGAATGCTTACCCAAAGTTTAGAGGTGACTCTAAATTTACTACTTGGGCTTATCGCGTTGCTTTAAATACTGCAATATCACTTTACCGCAAAAAAACACGTGATATTAGCACGATCCCATTTGACACATCTAACTTGAAGTTTGAATACTCTGAATACAATTATCAAGAAGAAGAACAGCTCATACTAATGTATAAAGCATTACAACAATTAAATGACATTGAAAAAGCATTGGTATTTATGTATCTCGAGGATAAAAACTACGAAGAAATTGCTGAAACACTCGGAATTAGCGAAGTTAATGCAAGGGTTAAGATGAATAGAATAAAAACAAAATTGAAGAAAATATTAAATCCATAGAAGTACGACAAATATGAAGGAGTTAGATTTATTAAAAAAACATTGGAACGAAAACCAAAATTTCCCTAAGGTATCTGTTCAAGAAATACACAAGATGATTCACAAGAAGTCATCTTCTATCGTTATGTGGATATTTGTAATCAGTTTGATTGAGTTTATCTGTCTTAACTTATTAAGTGTTTTTTATTTTGAAAATGATGTAAAAAAGCAAGCAGAGAATAGTCGTATTTTCAACTTTATGATTGAATATATCGATTATATATCTGTAGGTATTTCAGTTGTGTTTATCGTCCTATTTTATTTAAATTATCGTAAGATATGCGTGGCAGATTCTACAAAATCATTAATGACGCACATATTAAAAACGAAGAAAACAGTAAACTATTACATTTACACTAACTTGGGGATATTAACTCTTGCTTTTATTGTTACTTTAATTGACATCCTTGCAAGTGATGACAACTATAGTTCAAACCTTGTAGTTACTTCAATTACTTTAGGAATCATCATATTGATTTGTGCTGCTTTCCTTTTAATAGTTTGGCTGTACTACAAAGTGATTTATGGATTTTTAATCAAGAAATTAATGAAGAACTACAAAGAGCTTGAAAAAATAGATTATGAATAAAGACGTTTTGAGTTATTTTATATAACTTACAACAAAATAAAGTTTGTAATGACAATCACACAATTAATATATGTTTTAGCTGTAGCTGAACACAAAAATTTTACGCTTGCAGCCGAAAAAACCTTTGTTACTCAACCTACTTTGAGTATGCAAATCCAAAAATTAGAAGAAGAATTAGAGATTCAAATTTTTGACCGTAGTACAAAACCTATTCAACCTACTGCAATTGGACAAATAATAATTGAGCAAGCTCAAAAGATTGTTGATGAGTCTGATAGGATTAAAGACCTTATTGACCAAGAAAAAGGATTTATAGGAGGTGAATTTAAAATAGGTATTATACCTACTGTTGCCCCTACTTTACTACCGATGTTTTTGAAAACATTCTTGAATAAACACGACAAGGTAAATTTAATCATTGAAGAATATACTACTGAAGAAATCATTCAGAAATTAAGAACAGGCTATTTAGATGCAGCAATCGTAGCTACCCCTTTAATGGAATCTGACATTAAGGAACGTGTACTTTACTACGAACCTTTTGTTGGATATATACCACCAATGTTTAGACAAAACATAGACAAAGAAATTACACCAGACACCTTAGATTTAAAGAAATTATTACTACTTCAAGACGGACACTGTTTCCGAGATGGTATAATCAATATCTGTAACAATAAAATTGAAACTGAATCACGTAATTTCATATTACAAAGTGGAAGTTTTGAAACCTTAATCAACTTGTCTAAAGAAGGACTTGGATATACTCTACTTCCTTACTTACACACATTAAGTTTGAATAATGATGACAAAGCAAATTTAGTGCAGTTTTCAGATCCAAAACCAGCACGTGAAATTAGTTTAATATATACCAAGAATGAATTAAAGAAACAGATTATTGATGCCTTATACGATGTTATTCAAAGTATAATTAGAGGAGCAATAGCGTTTCAAGATGTAAAAATAATAAGCCCTAAAAAAGGGAAATAAAAAAAGGGAAGCTTTTAGCTTCCCTTTTTTTAGAAGACTAAATACTAGTTTTCATCTTCATTTTCTTTAACTACTAATCTAAACCCTTCACCGTGAATGTTTAGAATTTCAACAGTTTCATCCTGTTTTAAATATTTTCTCAATTTAGCAATGTAAACGTCCATACTACGAGAAGTGAAATAGTTATCATCTCTCCAGATTTTAGTTAATGCAACTTCACGCGGCATTAAATCGTTTTCATAAATAGCTAACATTTTTAATAACTCATTCTCTTTTGGAGAAAGTTTTATTGGCTCATCATTTTCAAAAGTTAAGAATCTCAATTTTGAATTTAAATGGAATTTACCAATTTGGAACTCAAATTTAGTATTATCTGTTTTAACCTCAGACGATTTTCTGTGAATAATCGCTTTAATTTTCATTAATAATACTTCTGAATCAAAAGGTTTGTTTAGGTAATCATCTGCACCTACTTTATAACCTTTTAGAACGTCCTCTTTCATTGATTTTGCAGTCAAGAAAATGATTGGCACCTCTTTATTTTTATCGCGGATCTCCTTGGCTAGAGTAAACCCATCTTTATAAGGCATCATCACATCTAAAATACAAAGATCGAATGAATCTCTTTTAAATTTTTCAAACCCCTCCATACCATTTTTGGCAAGAGTAACTTCGAAATCATTAATGGCTAAATAATCTTTTAAGATTGCTCCAAAATTTGGATCATCTTCTACTAATAAAATTTTTTTGTTGTTTGTTGTTTCCATATATGTATTAATTTATTAATGGCATTTTAATAATAAAGGTACTTCCTTTTCCTTTTTCACTCTCAACATATACCTGTGAATTATGTACTTCGACTATTTGTTGAACATAAGCAAGACCTAAACCATGACCTTTCACATTATGTAAATCTCCTGTATGCTCACGATAGAATTTATCAAATATACG
>JASLGC010000152.1 GCA_030150335.1 Flavobacterium sp. | reverse complement strand
ACTCATATCGAACGCCAGTTCTTGCGCACTTTAGAAGGAGGATGTACTGCTCCTATTGGTGCTCATGCTATGTATAATGAGCATGATGATACTATTCATTTTAAAGGGGTATTATTCTCATTAGACGGAAAAGAAAAGCATGAAGTAAACAAAGTTGTTCCTATTGAAGAGTGGAAGAAGTTAGGGTTTTTTGCTGCAAAAGAGATTCTTGAGAATGGCGGTAGTGAATTAATGAAAAAATTGCGTGAGCAGTTAAATAAATAAAATGTCTTTTATTCCTTTAGTTTTATCGACACGTACAATTAATGAGCAACTATTAAATAGCTTAGAAAATTCAGGTTGTACATTTTTACAGTCTGATTTTATATTGACCGAAGCTATAGCTTTTGATTTAGCAGAGGTGAATGATATTCTATTATTTACTAGTCAGAATGCGGTACGTAGTGTCTTTAAATTAGGAGATAAGGAACGTCTGATGTCTAGACCTGCTATCTGTGTAGGGATAAAAACAAAAGAATTATTAGAAGCTAATGGATGGAATGTTGTAGCGTGGGCACATTACGCTAAAGAATTAGCTCCTATTATAGTTGAGAATTTTAAAAACAACTCTATTACATTTTTTAGTGGGAGTATCCGTAGAGATCTTTTGCCAAATGTTTTTAGAGAGAATAATATAGAGTTCAATGAACATGTGGTATATCAAACGGTATTGAATCCACATCTATTTGGACAAAAGGTAGATGCTATATGTTTTTATAGTCCTTCTGCCATCAATAGTTATCTTCAAATGAACACTATTACTAATGAGGTATGTTTTTGTATTGGAGATACAACAGCGGAAGCATTAAAAGGAATTACACAAAATATTGTATTAGCGAAACAGCCAACTGTTGAATCTACATTACAAGCTTGTGTTGAATATTATCAATAAAAGTCAGCTAAAAATTGACGTATTAAAATCTAGAGGAAATGATTAAAAATGATTTATTTTTAAGAGCGTTAAAGGGTGAAACTGTTGAAAGACCACCTGTATGGATGATGCGCCAAGCAGGGAGATATTTACCTGAATTTCGTGCTTTACGAGATAAATATGATTTTTTTACACGTTGTAGAATGCCTGAAATTGCGGCTGAAATTACAGTGCAACCAATTCGTATTGTAAAACCAGATGCAGCAATTTTATTCTCAGATATTTTAGTCGTACCACAAGCGATGAATATTGATGTAGAAATGAGACCAGGAGTAGGACCATGGGTACCTAACCCTATTCGTTCTGCAAAAGATGTTGAGCAAGTGATAGTTCCTAATATTGAAGAAACATTAGGATATGTAATGGATGCTATTAAAGTAACCAAAGAAATGTTGAATGATGAAGTGCCTTTGATTGGATTTGCAGGTTCTCCATGGACTATCTTTTGTTATGCAGTAGAAGGAAAAGGGTCTAAGAGCTTTGATTTAGCAAAAGGATTCTGTTTTTCTGACCCAATTGCAGCACATACATTGTTACAAAAAATTACAGATACAACAATTCTATACTTAAAAGAAAAAGTAAAAGCAGGGGTAAACGCTGTTCAGATTTTTGACTCTTGGGGAGGAATGTTATCTCCAGTAGATTATCAAGAATTCTCTTGGAAATACATCAACCAAATTGTTGAAGCATTGTCAGAAATTACTCCAGTTATCGTTTTCGGTAAAGGATGTTGGTTTGCCCTTCCAGAAATGGCAAAATCAAAAGCATCTGCATTAGGTGTTGATTGGACTTGTAGCCCACAAAATGCTCGTTTGTTTACAGGTGGAGACATTACATTACAAGGAAACTTTGACCCAAGCCGTTTGATGTCGCCAATTCCTACTATCAAAAAGATGGTACATGAAATGATTGATTCATTCGGAAAAGACAAATATATCGTGAACTTAGGACACGGTATCTTACCTCATATTCCAGTAGACCACGCAAAAGCGTTTATCGAAGCTGTGAAAGAATACGAACAGAAATAATAAATATAAACAGAAAGGTTTACGAGTTACTTGTAAACTTTTCTGTCTTTTTATACCATATCGTTTATGCTAAACAAAGGAATGAAAAGCGAAGAAGATAGACGTATTGAATCTATCGTTATGAAATTGTCGTCGATTGGTTTTGTACCAGAGGACAAAAAAATCATGGAAGACTTAGATGAGGAGTTGAAAAAAGTAGGGTTGAGTTATGAACATCTGTTGACAATGGTCGATAAAGAATTAGCACAACACTTACATCGACTAAACTTCGCTTGGGACCGAATGGAGCAGTTTGCCGATATTTTGGTACAATGGGCTAAGAAAGAGGCTTCTTTAAAGCCTAAAGCAAAGGCAATCTATCAGTATATTCAAGATGAGAGCAAAATGTTTTCATTTGATATCATGAATAAGATAAGCCAATTATAAAAAGGGGAATGCGTTACTTGAGAAGAGCAGTTGTACTGTGTTATAGCCTGTGGTGTGCATTATTAATTTATATGCTGTATGCAAATTTCGTTGAAATGCGAGAGCCATATTGTCCAGAGTTTATACCTGTTTATCACTTCTTTTTAGTCTTGAGTATCACTGTTATCTTACCCTATCTATTTTTATTTGTTATCAACTTAATAGAGCACAATAAAAAGACATATCAGTTTATGACCATTACAAAGTTGTACATCAGTACAATGCTATTGTTCGGAATAGGCTGTATCGTAGATTATTTAGTATGAAAGAAAAATTTTATCAATATATACAACAGCTTCAAGACCAGATTACAAAAGGTTTAGAAGAAGTTGATGGAAAAGCTAAGTTTCAAGAAGACTTGTGGAATCGCCCTGAAGGGGGAGGTGGAAGAACACGCGTGATTGAAAACGGAAATGTATTTGAAAAAGGGGGAGTGAATATCTCTGCTGTACATGGCGTACTACCAGTATCCATGCAAAAATACTTTAATGTAGGCGATGTTGATTTCTTCGCTTGTGGATTGAGCTTAGTGATTCACCCTACAAGTCCAATGGTACCCACAGTTCATGCAAATTGGCGTTATTTTGAAATGTACGATAAGCAAGGAAATGTTGTTCGCTCTTGGTTTGGAGGAGGGCAAGACCTTACACCTTATTATTTATTTGATGAGGATGCAGTTCACTTCCATTCTGTGTGTAAAACGGCTTGTGATAAACACAACGAAGCGTTTTATCCCTTGTACAAAAAACAATGTGATGAGTATTTTTGGAATGCACACCGCAATGAAGCAAGAGGTGTAGGAGGATTATTCTTTGACCGTTTAGAGGAGACTACAGAAATGACATCACAACAATGGTATGATTTCGTAACTGAGGTTGGAAATAGCTTCTTAGAGGCTTATGTGCCGATTGTTGAAAAACGCAAAGACCTACCATATACAGATGAACAAAGAAATTGGCAAGAGATAAGAAGAGGGCGCTATGTTGAGTTCAATTTAGTACACGACAAAGGAACATTATTCGGATTGAAAACAAACGGACGTATCGAATCTATTCTGATGAGTTTGCCACCTCACGTGCAGTGGGTGTATGACCATCATCCTGAGGAGGGAAGTGAAGAAGCTTTACTTTTAAAAGCATTATCACAACCTAAAGATTGGGTTTAATAGAAGAGATATATAGTAAAAGTTATTGCTAAAAATATTAGTGAGAACAAAATAGTTAGGTAGAATATCTGATTTCGGTTTTGAGGGTTGGGGGTTCGGACCCCTCCACGGATTAGATATTCATAAGTGCCATAAACTTTTTATTTATTAAGTAACATAATCAAATTAATCGTTAACTATCAACGGTTACCAAAAATATTAAAACTATGTTTCCATTACAAAGAGGTAGAAGATTAAGAACAAATGAGTCTATTCGTAGTTTAGTAAGAGAAACTATTGTGACTCCACAAGATTTCATGTTTCCAATGTTTATTGCAGAAGGAACAAATGTACAAGAACCAATTCCATCAATGCCTGGAATGTTCAGACGCTCAGTTGACTTAACAGTTAAAGAGGTGAAAGAATTGTACGCATTGGGAATTCGCGCTGTGAATATTTATGTAAAAGTAAGTGAGCATTTAAAAGACAATGCTGGTACAGAAGCTTGGAATCCGAATGGATTAATGCAAACGGCTATCAAAGCAATAAAAGATGCTTGTCCTGAAATGATTGTTATGCCAGACGTAGCATTAGACCCATATTCAATTTACGGACACGACGGTATCATTGAAAATGGAGTTGTTGTAAATGACCCAACAGTTGACGCATTGATGAAAATGAGTGTTTCTCACGCTGAAGCAGGAGCAGACTTCGTAGCACCAAGTGATATGATGGATGGTCGTATTTTGCGTATGAGACAAGCCTTAGACCAAAGCGGATATACAAATGTGGGAATCATGAGTTATTCTGCAAAGTACGCTTCTGCATTCTACGGACCTTTCCGCGATGCATTAGATAGTGCGCCTGTTGATAACATGGAAATTCCAAAAGACAAGAAAACATATCAAATGGATTATGCAAATAGAATCGAGGCTGTAAAAGAAGCGTTGTATGACGTAGAAGAAGGAGCTGATATCTTGATGGTAAAACCAGGTATGGCATATTTAGATATCGTTCGCGAGGTTAAAAATGCAGTGAATGTGCCAATTTCAGTTTACCAAGTTTCAGGTGAATATGCTATGGTTAAAGCAGCATCAGAAAGAGGATGGTTAGACCATGACCAAATTATGATGGAGCAGTTGACTTGTATTAAACGTGCGGGTGCGAGTATTATCTCAACGTATTTCGCTAAAGAAGCAGCTATTTTATTGAATAAATAATTTTATAAGTAAGATAATGAAAAGGGCGTTCCATTGGAGCGCCCTTTTTTAGTGCCTAATTTTTTGAGCGTATTTGGAAATAAAGTCGAGATGTAATAGCTTTTATTTCTATCTAAAATGAACTTTTAAATTATATCAAATTAGCGTTATTTTAATTTTTAAAAGGCAGTACTTCAATTTTAAGTTGGAAGCTTGTAAACTCTTTCTATAATTTATGTATAGCCAATGTATAGTTTTACATAAAAAGTATACATTGGCTATACATAGAGTATACATACACTATACAAGCAGTGAAAATAAAGTAGACATAAAATTGAAGTTTCATAACCGAATTTTTTCTATTTACAAAAGGCGTCTTCTCGGTAGTCTATTTTATTGATTATATCGTTTTATCTAAATAATAAGAATCTTTTGAAAGCATCAATCTTGGTATTGATTTTGTAGTTTTGTAAGGACAACAGACAAACAAAATATATGACAACATTTATAAAATCTTCAGTAATGATTCTTACTGCTATGAGTATGCTTGCTTGTGGTAATAAAGAAGAGAAAAAAGCTCCAGAACCAGTTTACGAATCTGAAAGAGGAGGGGCAACTGAAATGACTGAAGCTGAAAAGATAGCTTTGGGTAAAAAGCTGTTTGAAGGAAAGGGAACTTGCTTTTCTTGCCACATGGCTGATAAAAAGGTAATAGGGCCAAGTATCAAAGAGATTGTCGAGGTATATGGAAAATATGATGCTGATCTTGTTACTTTCTTAAAAGGAGAGGGCGAGGCTATTGTAGATCCTTCTCAATTCATCGTTATGCAGGCAAACTTTACAATTACTAAAAAGATGACTGACCTTGAGTTAGAGTCTATAGTAGCATATATGAAGAGTATTTAGTAGAACTTTTTGATCGTCCTCATAATAATTGGAAAACCTGAAGTAGAAAACTTCAGGTTTTTTTTATGTCTGTTTTTTACAACTAATTGATACTGCAATAAGGAATTAAACGAATAATTTAAGGCAACTTTCTGTAGCTTTTTCTTATTGAAATATAGCGCGATTAATGACAGATTCTAAGTAGCTAAATTAATAGGCTATATTGTTTTTTAGGAGTCTAAATATCAATGGGTTGATGCTTGGTGAGTTTTGTGTTAATTGTTCAGAAATTAGCATTTCTTTGTTTTTATTATTGTTAATGTAATGTTTTGATATATAGTTAATTGGGTAATTGATTGAACTTTACACTAATCATTTTATATAAATGACAAGTATAGTTTAAAAACTTATTTAGACAGATTCAAAATGTCGTTAAACCCTTGTAAACGCTGGTTATTTAGAAGCGTTCTAACTATGTTTGATTTGTATAATTTGTAACTTTACTAAGTAAAATTAAACTAACAATTCAATGGACTTCATATATCAAGAGCCGTATCCAATCCAAAAGGATGATACACAGTACAAAAAGATATCTTCTGAGTATGTAAAAGTAGAAAAATTAGGAGATCGTGAAATTTTAGTAGTTGATCCTAAGGGGATTGAATTAGTAGCTGAAACGGCAATGACTGACGTTTCTTTTATGTTGAGAACAGCTCACCTTGAAAAGTTAAGAGCTATTTTAGATGATCCGGAAGCGACAGATAACGATCGTTTCGTAGCTTACAACTTATTGCAAAATGCTGCTGTAGCGATTGACGGGCAATTGCCTTCTTGTCAAGATACTGGTACTGCAATTGTAGTAGCTAAAAAAGGTGAAAATGTATATACAGGTTCTAATGATGCTGAGAGTTTATCAAAAGGAATCTTCGAAACTTACCAAAAGAAAAACTTGAGATATTCTCAAATTGTTCCGATTAGTATGTTTGAAGAGAAAAACTCTGGTTCAAATTTACCTGCACAAATTGATATTTATGCGACACAAGGGAATAAGTATGAATTCTTATTCTTAGCAAAA
>JASLGC010000121.1 GCA_030150335.1 Flavobacterium sp. | reverse complement strand
CATAGTATTACACCTCACGTTACAGGAATCTCTGAAAGCTTAGGCGGATCAGGAAACCCCTCTCCTGTTACTGCTTATGGTGTATTTATGGGACTAAAAGCTGCTGCTAACTTCCAATTTGGCTCTGACGATTTGAACGGTAAAAAAGTATTAGTACAAGGAATCGGTCACGTAGGAGAAATATTGGTAAAACATTTGTTAGAACATGGTGCTTTAGTCCAAATCACTGACATTAATCAAGAACGCGTTGCTGAAGTATCTAAAAAATATAATGTAAAAGAATTTACTGGTTCTGATATTTATAGCGCAGACGTTGATATTTACTCTCCTTGTGCTCTTGGGGCTACAATTAACGATGATACTATTGAAAAAATAAAAGCAAAAGTAATTGCTGGTGCTGCTAACAATCAATTAGCTGTAGAAGCTGTACATGGTAAAAGGCTACAAGAACGTGGAATAGTGTATGCTCCTGACTTTTTAATCAACGCTGGTGGTATTATCAATGTATTTGGAGAAATCGCAAAATATGATGCTGAAGAAGCCTTGAGAAGAACAGCCAACATATACAACACTACCTTAGAAGTCCTAAACTACGCAAAACAACATAATTTAACGTCTTTACAGGCAGCTATGAGAAAAGCTGAAGAAAGACTTAATGCGAAAAAATAACATCTTTAAAACAGGCTATTATGATTAAAACATAATAACCTGTTTTCTTTGAAAACACATCAATTTAGATCCTACCTCTTTTTGCTGAAAAAAACAACATTCTTTCTATCATCTATACTATCTTATTATTTGTTCAGGTAATTTTTGTCAGCTTAAACTTAAAGTTGGGGAGAATAAATAAAGTTATTCAATCAATTATTTTACAACTTTTGCGTCAAACCCCAATAAAGCACTTTATGTCCAAAATCTTTTGAATCAACCGATATTATTCTCTTATTCATCAAATAAACCCTGTAAATGCAAAAATCTCTATTCCATAATAGACAATATTTTACTAAATTTGCAGGTATTTTATAATATCAAAATCAAGACACTGATTACTAAAAATATAAATCACGATGAAACATACGAAAATTATCGATCTTTTAGGTGGTAAAGGTCTTCTACATGAAGTAAAAGTAAAGGGATGGGTAAAAACGTTTAGAAACAGCCAGTTTATAGCGTTAAATGACGGATCCACTATTAACAATATTCAATGTGTTGTTGATTTAGATAAGTTTCCAGCAGAACAGTTGAAAAAAATCCATACAGGAGCTGCAATTTCTGTTACAGGTACGCTTGTTGAAAGTAGAGGTGCAGGACAAAACGTAGAGATTCAAGTTGAAAAACTTAAAATCTATGGAGAGGCAAATCCTGAAGAATACCCAATTCAACCTAAAAAACATTCATTAGAGTTTTTACGTGAAAACGCTCACTTGAGAATTAGAACGAATATGTTTGGTGCAATTATGCGTGTACGTAGTACGATTGCATACGCTGTACACAAATACTTTCAAGAAAATGGTTTCTTCTACTTCAATGCTCCTATCATTACAGGATCAGATGCTGAAGGTGCAGGAGAAATGTTTCGTGTAACTTCTTTAGATTTAAACAATATCCCTCGCAATGAGCAAGGAGAAATTGATTATAAAGAAGATTTCTTCGGAAAGACTACAAACTTAACTGTTTCTGGTCAATTAGAAGCTGAAACATACGCAATGGCTCTTGGTTCAGTTTATACTTTCGGACCTACTTTCCGTGCTGAAAATTCAAACACATCAAGACACCTTGCTGAGTTTTGGATGATTGAGCCAGAAGTAGCTTTCAATACATTAGATGACAATATGGATCTTGCAGAAGACTTCATTAAAAATGTTATCAAATACACTTTAGAGAAATGTGAAGATGATTTACTTTTCTTAGAAAAACGTTTATTGGATGAAGAGAAATCTAAACCACAAGCAGAACGTAGTGACATGTCTTTAGTTGAAAAGTTACGTTTTGTGGTTGATAACAACTTCAAACGCGTTAGCTACACTGAAGCAATTGACATTCTAAGAAATTGTAAACCTAATAAAAATAAAAAATTCAACTATATCATTAACGAATGGGGTGCTGATTTACAAAGTGAGCATGAACGTTACTTAGTTGAAAAACATTTTAAATGTCCAGTAATTTTATTTGATTACCCAGCTGACATCAAAGCATTCTACATGAGAATGAACGAAGATGGAAAAACAGTTCGTGCAATGGATATCCTTTTCCCTGGAATTGGAGAGATTGTAGGTGGTTCTGAAAGAGAAGAACGCTACGACGTTTTAATGGACAAAATCGACAAAATGGGAATCGATGCTAAAGAATTATGGTGGTATTTAGATACTCGTAAATTCGGAACAGCTCCTCATAGTGGTTTTGGTCTTGGATTTGAACGTTTAGTACTATTCATGACAGGAATGACTAACATCAGAGACGTTATTCCTTTCCCAAGAACACCGCAAAACGCTGAGTTCTAAAATGTTTAACAACTTGTAAAAATGTTTACTTTAATCGCATTTTTTTCTTAAATTTGAAAAAGATGTGTTTAAAGTAAACATTTTTTATTTCTATTAAAATCTCTAAAAATGCTAAAACAAAGTTTACAACTTAAATTGTCACAAAAATTATCTCCTCAACAAATCCAGTTGATGAAGTTAATTCAGTTACCTACATTAGCATTTGAACAAAGACTTAAAGAGGAGCTTATAGAAAATCCTGCCTTAGAAACAGGAAAAGAAAATGAAACTACTGAAGTTGAAGATTACAACGATGATTACGATGATTATGACAGCGATCACATTGATGCTGAAGATATTAATATCGATGAATATCTAAGTAATGATGAAACTCCAGATTATAAGCTTCAAGCAAATAACTACAGTAAAGATGATGAAGATTATGAAGCACCAATTATTGCTCATGAAAGTTTTCATCAAGACTTACTAAATCAATTAAATACATTCATTCTTTCTGATGCAGACAGACAAATTGCTGAATTTCTTGTAGGTAGTATTGACGATATGGGATATATCCGTCGAGAAACACAAGATATTGTAGATGATCTTGCCTTTACACAAGGTATTTACACTGATGAAGAAACTGTTGAACGTATTCTCCTTTTAGTTCAAGAACTTGATCCTGCTGGGGTTGGAGCACGTGATTTAAAAGAGTGTTTAGTACTTCAACTTAAACACAAAACTCCTACAGAGTCAATTAACCTTGCAAAAGACATTATCGACAACCAGTTTGATGCTTTTACAAAGAAGCATTACGACAAACTATTGCAAAAATACGGTGTTAGCAAAGAACAGTTGAGAAATGCAATTGACGAGATTGAAAAATTAAATCCTAAACCAGGAGGAGCGTATATTGGTAATGATAGAGCTGTAGAACACGTTGTACCAGATTTTACAATCAAAATTAACGAAGGAGAGCTTGAATTAATCCTTAACGGAAGAAATGCTCCCGAATTACACGTTTCTAAAGATTATCAGGAAATGTTGCAGTCTTACAAAGAATCTGCAAAGATTAGCAATGCCCAAAAAGATGCTGTTCAATTCATCAAACAAAAACTTGATGGTGCAAAATGGTTTATAGATGCGATTAAACAACGTCAAGAAACTTTAATCGTTACCATGAGTGCTATCTTAGAATATCAAGAGGAGTACTTCTTAACAGGTGATGAAACTAAGCTAAAACCAATGATTTTAAAAGACATTGCTGATTTAGTTGGATTAGACATCTCTACTGTATCTCGTGTTGCAAATAGTAAATACGTTGACACACCTTATGGAACTAAATTGATTAAAAACTTCTTCTCAGAAGCGATGATTAATGACCAAGGGGAAGAAGTATCTACAATTGAGATTAAAAAAATACTTCAGAATATCATTAAAGATGAGGATAAGAAAAAACCTTATCCAGATGATAAATTAGCAGAGTTGTTAAAGGAAAAAGGATATCCTATTGCAAGAAGAACAGTTGCTAAATATAGAGAGCAGCTTGACATTCCAGTAGCGAGAATGCGTAAGCGTATATAAATTTAATATTAACGAATGAAAAGATTACTATCTCTTTTTTCATACATATTTCATCCTATATTTTTACCATTTTTATCGGTAATACTCTATTTCAGTATAACACATTTTTATTTTTCAAAACTCGAAATATCTATTATCCTCGGGCAAGTTCTTATATTAACTTGTTTAATCCCTATTAGTATTTATTTCTTACTAAAATCACTTGGTGTTATTCAATCTTCCGTCATGGTTAGTAAACCAAGAGAAAGGATTATCCCCTATGTAATAAACATATTTCTACTGATTACCCTAAAGTATTATGTACTATATAACAATAGTGCGTATGCTATAAACTTCTATGTATGGGGACTTATTTATAGTTATATACTTCTTTTAGTTTTTATCTTTTTCAGATTGAAATGTAGTGCCCACATGGCACTATTGAGTAGTGGTTTTGTTTTCTTTATTTATCAATTAATAGAACACCAAAATGCAAACCTAATCGCTATTATTGGATTTGTATTCATAATTGGCTTTACAGCAACATCTCGTTTATTCTTTAAAGCACATACTTCTACTGAGATAATTTTGGGCTTTTTAATAGGTGCTTTACCCCAATTATTTTTCTTTAACCTTGTTTACAGAATGTAGAACATCACCCCTACATTTAAAAGGCGAAACTTATTACTGTCTTCTTTAATAACATTTTCTTTATACACATTATTCAAACCATAGTACATGTAAAAATTCCATGTATTAAATCCTGCAGACATATATAGGCCATACAACCATTTATTGATGTCTTCATCCCCCCTCATTGTTGTAGTGTACTCTCCTGAATTTGTTTTACTGCGATTATTAAAGACATAACTCGCTTTAAAACCAAGATGTACACGCCAAAACTTATGAGAGTAAGGTGTAGAATTACGCCAACGCAATTCTAACGGAAAATCTATAGCATGCAAAGACACACTGCTCTTTTTATATGAATCTAATATAACGTGTTCATGTTCTGGAGTCAATCCAAGATTACCTCTCAGATTAACATAAGAATACCCAACTCCAGGCGCAATTGCCATTGTACGTTTAGCATTCACAGGAAAATCTCGTAGAAATCCACCATTTACCCCCAGAGAAATAGAGTTAGGAGAATACCCCCCTGGTTTATCTTGCATTAGGGTATGTGTAAGTCCAAAGTAAAACTGGTCTTCTCTGTACTTCAAATCAACATTCTGTATACTATCATTGCTACCATTAGAGATATCCATACCCTCTTGGGCATTAACATAGATATTTCCTATAAAAAATAAAACAACAACTATTAACTTTCTCATGAGATAGCAATATTAAATTAAAATGAGTAGACTAATCCTACTCCAAGAGTTTGTTTGAATTGAACTTTAGGGCCTTCCAATATTTGAACACCATCGCGCTCTACTTTGTTCTTAACATTATCATCATAAATCATATAAGCACCTACATTAGCTCTTACATAATCATTCACGCGCAAATCCAACTTAAATTCCCAACTTACGTCTATATTACCAAAGTGGTCAACATAATCACTGTAAAAGGTCAATTTATGCTCAAGAAAAATATTCTTAAATATCTCTTTCTTCCATTCGTTACTCAACAATAAACCGATTTCAGCCTTATACTTCTTCCCTCTGCGAATGATATTTCCTAAATCATCTTCTTCAGCCTTTTGAACACCAAATGCACCTTGGTCAGCTAAGCGTTGGTCGTTTACAAAAGTAGCTTTATAAGTCATTGGAGAAACGTAGAACTTCATACCCGTTTTTGGAGTAACATATTCAGCCCCCCAACCTACAAATAAGTAAGCAGGTGCGAACCATCGAGAAACAGGGTCATCTGTATTTGGATAATTAAATCCATCTGTAAACTGGGATTTAAAATTAAGCTTAGCTACATAATACCAATCTGAAATTGCTGTTGACTTATATCCAAACGCAGAGTTAAACTCCAACACGTCATCAGACTTACGCAATTCTCGGTCAGATTGCTTATTTACACCATAACGCATATTTAAAACGTTATCCCAACTTAAACGCCCTTTGATATATTTACGAGCAAGATTAGCCTTAAAAAGGCCCGCTATAGAGTTGTCCCCTCCTGCACTCCAATTGACAAAAGCAATTTGATTAAAATCTAATCCCAACTGGTTTTTCTTCTCCCAATATCCAATAATTTCATTATTGATAGGTAAAACAGTCAAATTAATAGAAGGATTAAACTTAGCTTTTATAGGATTAACTTTTGGCTTTGCACGCTCTACAAATATCTCAGGTTTAAAAAAAGAAACATCGCCAAATACATCGTTATTTCCATAAGAAATAGTATTTGAACTATAATTTTGAGTAGGTAAAAATCCCATCAATGGGTTAAAAGGATTCTCTTGTAAATTAATTGTATCACTTTTAATATTTTGCACTTGTGCAACAGGTAATGAATCCCTTACTGGAATATCCTGCCCATAAGAAGTAACTACACTACTTAAAATTAATACAGTAAATAAACTTTTACTAAACTCTCTCAAAACCTAATTATTAATTATTTTCACAATACTTTCTATATCAATTCCACAGTCTTGTTGTTGTTGAGAAACCGTTGCATGTTCAATGAATTCATCTTTTACACCAAGTACTTCAACAATCACATTAGGATAATATTTACTAACAAATTGCGCTACAACACTACCAAAACCACCGATTATTGCCCCATCTTCAATCGTAACCAACTTCGTGTGTTCCTTACAAATCTGATGTAACACTTGTTCATTTAACGGCTTGACAAATGTGAAATGATAATGTGACCATTCACTACTATCTGTTGCTTTACAAGCTTCTATAATATTATTCCCAATAGTCCCTGTAGAAACAAAGGCAAATTTATTCCCTTTTTGCAACATTCTGACATGTTGCTCATTAATTTTTTCAAAAGGCATTTTCCAAGAATGATTTATAAAACCTTTTCCTCTTGGATAACGAATAGCAAGTGGAGAACTTATTCCCAATTGAGAAGTGTATAACAAGTTTCTCAATTCTAATTCATTCAGAGGTGCTGCAATAACCATATTAGGAATACAGTTTAAATACGCAATATCATAAACCCCTTGATGCGTAGCACCATCCTCCCCTACAAGTCCTGCTCTATCCAAACAGAAAACAACAGGTAAATTTTGCAAAGCGACATCGTGAATCACTTGGTCATAAGCACGCTGTAAAAAAGTAGAATAAATTGCACAATATGGTATTAATCCTTGCGTAGCCATACCCGCTGCTAACGTGACCGCATGTTGTTCTGCAATCCCAACATCAAACGCTCTCTCAGGTATTTCATCCATCATAAATTTCAATGAACTTCCCGTAGGCATGGCAGGAGTAATCCCTATAATATTTTTATTTTCTCTCGCTAATTCTAATAATGTCAATCCAAAAACATCTTGAAACTTAGAAGGATATTCACTTTCAACTTTCTGAATCAACTCTCCTGTAATCTTGTCAAATTTACCAGGAGCGTGATATCTCACTTGATCTTCCTCTGCTTGCTTCAGCCCTTTTCCCTTCGTCGTGATGACATGTAAAAACTTAGAACCTTTTACTTTTTGCAAACGCTTCAATTCTTTAATCAAACGAGGTAAATCATGTCCATCAATAGGTCCTGTATAGTCAAAATTCAACGACTTAATCATGTTATTGACACGAGGGTTCTTACCTGTTTTCACAGAAGTAAGATAATCTTTTAAAGCACCAACACTTGGGTCAATACCAATAGCGTTATCATTCAAAACAACAAGCATATTTGCATCAGTAACACCAGCGTGATTCAAACCTTCAAAAGCCATCCCAGAAGCAATCGAAGCATCCCCTACAATAGCAATATGTTGTTTTTCAAAATCACCTTTTAATTGAGACGCAAGAGCCATACCCAAGATAGCAGAAATTGCTGTAGAAGAATGCCCTACACCAAAATCATCATACTCACTCTCTCCACGCTTTGGAAAACCACTAATACCACCTTTTTGTCTATTTGTATGGAAAACGGATTGTCTTCCAGTAAGAATTTTGTGACCATACGCTTGATGTCCAACATCCCAAACCATTAAATCATTAGGAGTATTGAATACGTAATGCAAGGCAATTGTCAATTCAACAACGCCCAAACTCGCACCTAAATGCCCTTCTTTTGTAGAAACAATATCAATAATAAAATTCCTAAGCTCAACCGCTAATTGCAAAAGCTCTTCTGTAGAAAGCTCTTTTAAATCACGGGGGCTATTTATATGCTGCAGTATCTTTTTAGACATTATTAAGAAAATAAAAACAAATTTACAATTTTGTTTTTATTTTTGACTTTACATTTATGTTAACACACCAAATGAGTACAATTTTTACAGATGAATATTTTATGCGAATAGCTTTAAATGAAGCTAAAATAGCATACGAAAAAGGTGAAATACCAGTAGGAGCTATTGTAGTTGCCAACAATCAAATTATCGCAAAAAGTCACAATTTAACTGAATTACTTCACGATGTAACTGCACACGCAGAGATACAAGCCATCTCCTCTGCTGCCAATTATTTAAACGCTAAATATTTGAAAAACTGCACTTTATTTGTAACTTTAGAACCCTGTCAGATGTGTGCAGGAGCCCTTTATTGGTCGCAAATAACCAAAATTGTTTGTGGTGCAGAAGACGCAAAACGAGGTTATCGTTCAATTGGCGGGCAAATACATCCAAAGACAGAAATCACATTCGGTGTTCTTGAAGAAGAATGCGCTAACCTTATGAAATCCTTTTTCGAAAGTAAAAGATAAATTGTGCGAAATGAGAATTAGAAGATTAATTGTTTTTATCTGCTGTATGCTTTTTGTATTGCAGTCATGTAAAAAAGATAAGGGAGATTATATGAATCTTTCTAATCCAAAATTGTTTAGTGAATATATATTAGGATTCACGTCTGGTGTTATTTCTACAAAAGCACCTATCGACATAAATATTCCTTCAAATTGGAAAAATTGGACTCCAAACCAAGAATTAGACAAAGACCTATTCACAATTACTCCTGATGTAAAAGGAAAGGTTTACTATTTGGATAATGATGTTATTCGCTTTCAACCAAGTGAACGACTTAAACAAGATGAAAAATACCACATTACTTTTCACTTAAATAAAATTGTAGATACAGAAGACGCACTAAAAGATTTCTCTTTTATGCTAATGACTGTTCCGCAACTTTTCTCTACAGAATTAGCAGATTTACAGTACATCAATGATGATGAATATGTACTTAACGGTACTATTTCTTCAAGCGACTTCATTAATACAGAAGACGTAAAAAAAGTAATTTCTGCTACACAAGAAAAGCAACCATTAGAAATAAACTTTGCTACTGACGATAAAAAAGAGGCAAAAGAATTCCCATTTACAATTAACAAAATCAAGAGAAACACAGAAGAAAGTGTTGTTTCAATCGACATTAATGGAAAGTCTCTCAAAGTAAATCAAAAGACAACTGACAATTTTACTATTCCTAAAAAGGATAAGTTCTATTTATTTAAAGCAACGCCAGTTCCAAATGACACTCAGTCATTTTGGCTAAACTTCTCAAATCCACTAAAGAAAAATCAAAACTTTGATGGCCTTATTGACTTAGAAAATAGCGATGCTAAACTGACATTTTCTACAGATGGCAACGTATTAAAAGTATATAGTGACAAACCTTTGTTAGAGTCTGTGAACTTACGCGTGTATGCAGGAATAGAAGACACAAAAGGAAATAAAACAGACCGCACTGAAAAGTATGAACTAAAATTTGGGGTTCTTAAACCAGATGTTCAACTGCTAAAAAACGGAACTATTCTTCCAAGCTCGGAAAACCTAAAGGTAAACTTCAAAGCAACTACACTAAAAGCAGTAGATGTAAAAGTGTATAAAATATATGAAAACAACATATTACAGTTTTTACAAGACAACAATATCGATGGCAAATACAGCTTATACAAAGTAGCTGACCCTATTGCAAAGACAACGATTAAATTGACAAATGCAGACCCTAAAGCATTGTTGAAATACAATTCGTATGCTTTAGATTTATCTACGCTAATTAACCCAGACCCAGGAGCTATATACCGCGTAGAGTTTTCATTTAAAAAATCATATTCATTGTACAACTGTCCAGCTTCTGATGAGAAAGACCAAGAAGAAGCTGAGGAAGAGGATGACACCTACTCTCAAAGTTTAGACGATGAGGACGACTATGAAGATTATTACTACTATTACTATGATTGGAACGAAAAAGACAATCCTTGTTCTAAGTCATACTATTACTACCATGAAAAACCAGCTACAAATATATTAGCAAGTGATTTAGGGGTAATCGTAAAAGGAGGAAATAACAATATTTACACAACAATAGTTACCAATTTATTAACTACAGACCCTGTTGCTGCAGCTACAGTTGAGTTTTATACTTTTAAACAACAATTAATTACCTCTGCCAAAACAGACAACACAGGTGTATTAACACTAAACTTACAGAACAAAAAACCTGCCTTTGTCATTGTAAAAAATGAGAAGAACACAACGTATGTAAAAATAGATGAAGCCAATGCTTTATCCATGAGTAATTACGATGTAGACGGTTCTACTTTGCAAAAAGGTATTAATGGATATATTTACGCAGAACGTGGTGTGTGGCGTCCAGGAGATAATATATACTTAGATTTTATCTTAGATGATTTAGCAAATCCCCTTCCTTCTAATCACCCTATTAAACTAACTTTATCTGACCCGTATGGAAAAGTAGTTGACCAAATAATTCAGAAAAAGAATAAAATAAACCACTATTCTTTCAACCTAAAAACTACTCCAGAAGCTCCAACAGGAAACTGGCAAGCAGTGATTAGCGTTGGTGGTGCTAAGTTTTACAAACAAGTAAAAATAGAGACCATTAAACCAAATAGATTAAAAATTAAAAATAATATTGAAGGAAAAACAATAAAGAATAACAACAACAAAGTAAACGTAGATTACAACGTACAATGGCTACAAGGAAGTATTGCACGTAACTTAAAAGCTGATGTTACTCTTAAATTAATCCCTCAATCAACAACATTTACAAATTACAAAAACTATCGTTTTGACAATAGTTTAAGCACATCAGGAACACAAGAAATAAACGCTTTCGTTGGAACAACAAATAGCGAAGGTAACTTTGAGTTCCCTGTCAACTTGAACAATATTCCTCAAAATGCTGGAATGCTTAAAGCGTTATTTACAACAAAAGTTTACGAAAACGGAGGTGATGTATCTACAGATGTTTCTACTGCTACAATCTCTCCTTTCCATACATACGTTGGAATTAAAGCGCCAGAAGCGAATAAATACGGCTATTTTGAAACAGATAAACCATTAAACTTTGGACTTGTAACGGTTAACGATTCAGGAGCTCCTATTTCAGGTGCAATTGATGTAACTGTATATAGACGCAAAGGCTATTGGTGGTGGGGCTCTAACAACGAAGGAGCTTCAAGTTACAGCAGTTCAAATTACTTTTCAATTTACAAAACTACGTCAACTGTTACGACAAAATCTAACGGTCAGGCAAGCTACACAGTTACTATCCCAGAACAAGATTGGGGAACGTATGAAATCGTTGCAACTGATAAGAATGGAAAGCATATTTCGTCTTCAACATTTTATGTAGATTGGCCTTATTGGTCTGCTAAGACAAAACATTCGCAAGGTAAAGAAGCTATTGCGTTGGCTATTGCAACAGACAAAAAAGACTACAATACAGGAGAAAAAGTAAAAATATCATTCCCTTCAAGTGAAGACGGAAGAGCACTTATTTCTGTAGAGAATGGTTCTACAGTATTAGAAACACATTGGGTGAGAACACAAAAAGGAGAAACTACCTTTGAGCTGACTACAACCGATGCCATGTCGCCTAATATTTACCTAAATATTACCGCAATCCAGCCACATGCTTCTACACTAAACAACTCTCCTATTCGTATGTATGGAGTTTCTGCTATCAATGTTTACAACAAAAAAACAAAGTTAGAGCCAGAAATCAGTATGCCTGAGAAGTTGAAACCAGAAGAAGAATTTACTTTAAAAGTAAAGGAAAAGAACGGCAAGAAAATGACATATACAATAGCCATTGTAGAAGATGGGCTATTAGATTTAACGCGCTTTAAAACACCAAACCCATGGAATAACTTCTATAGCAAAACAGCTTTAGGAGTCCGCACTTGGGATGTATTTGACAACGTGATTGGAGCTTATGGCGGTGCTATAAACCAAGTATTCAGTATCGGTGGAGATGAAGACTTAGGAGCAGGACAGGTGAAAAAAGCAAATAGATTTAAACCAGTTGTAATTCACTTGGGACCTTTTGAACTTAACCCAGGAAAAAGTGCAACTCACAAAGTTCAATTGCCAAAATACATTGGTTCTGTTAGAACAATGGTTGTTGCTTCTGATGTTGCAAACAAAGCTTATGGAAGCGTTGATAAAACAGTTAAAGTCAACAATCCATTGATGATATTAGGTTCACTTCCACGTAGAGCCGTTCCTGGAGAGAAAGTAACTCTTCCAGTAACTGTATTCGCGATGGAAAAACACGTTAAAAACGTAACAGTTAAAGTCAAAGTTGACGACAAATTCCGTTTGGAAAGCAATGCTATTCAAGAATTGACATTTACAGAGCCTGACGAACAAATAGCTTACTTTGATTTAGAAGTATTACAAAAAACAGGTATTTCAAAAATTGAAATAGAAGCTACTTCTGGTAAAGAAAAAGCTTCTTATGTAGTAGAATTAGATGTAATGAACCCTAATCCGGTAACTGTAAACACTAAATCGGTCGTATTAGAACCTAATTCATCTGCTTCAGTTGATTGGGAGAAATTTGGTATTGCAGGAAGTAACAAAGCTACTTTAGAACTTTCTACTTTCCCAGGTATTAATCTTACATCAAGATTAAACTACCTTATGGGTTATCCTCATGGATGTAGTGAACAAATTACATCAGGAGTATTCCCTCAACTTTTCTTAGGCAATTTCGTTAACCTAAGTGCATCGAAAAAAGAAAGTATTCAACGCAACGTCAATGAAGGTATAAAACAACTTGCACAACGTCAATTATCAGATGGTAGTTTCCGCTACTGGAGTAGTGATTCATATTCTGATGACTGGACTACATCTTACATTCTACACTTCTTTTTGGAAGCAGAGAAAAAAGGATATGCACTACCTGTTGGCAGTAAAGCAAATGCTATTTCGTATCAACAAAAAGCAACTCGCCAATGGTCATACAGCAGTAAATATGCCAACGACTTTGCACAAGCATACAGATTATACACGCTTGCCTTAGCAGGAAATGCAGACTTAGCATCAATGAACCGCTTGAGAGAAACAGCTGGTATTTCTACACATACTAAAATGCGTTTAGCATCAGCTTATGCTTTAGCAGGACAAAAAGATGCTGCGAATAAACTTGTTGCAAATGCTAAAATTAGCGAGAATGCAAACGACAACTATTATTACTATGGTTCGTTCGAAAGAAACCTTGCCATGGCTTTAGAAACGTATGTAGTTACTAAATCAAATAAAGCTACTGCACACGAATATGCAATTGAACTTGCTAATCGCCTTGGGTCAAATACTTGGATGAGTACACAGACTACAGCTTTTGGACTATTAGCAATATCATCTTATATCCAAGATAATAAATCGAATGACGGTATATCAATTGACTATTCTTACAACGGTGCAAGCAATAAAGTCGGAACAAAAACTGACTTCTTTGAACAAGAATTAAAACCTGTTGCTCAAAACAACACAATTAATTTAAAGAACAATAATAATTCAACTATCTACGCCCGCGTTGCCTACAGTGGTATATTACCTGTTGGGAAAGAGAATGTAGAAGAAAGTAAATTAAGCATTAAAACCAACTTCCAATCGACCAATGGACAAACTATTAATCCATCTCGATTAGAACAAGGTTCAGAATTTGTAGCCTATATTACCATTACAAATACAAGTGCTATGAATGTTAACAACGTTGCCCTTACGCAGATTATTCCTTCTGGATGGGAGATTGTAAACCTGCGCTACACAGATGCAGGCGGAAATAACAACAGCGTTCAATATACAGACATTAGAGATGACCGTACGCAGTTCTACTTCAGTTTACCTGGTAGAAGTACTAAAACACTAAAAGTGGTTCTTAATGCGTCTTATTTAGGAAACTACTACATGCCAGGTGTTTTTGCAGAAGCAATGTATGACAATACATACCGATGCAGAACAGCAGGACAATGGATACAAGTAGTGAAATAAACACAAACTAATAAATTACAAATACAGGGATTCAATTCCCTGTATTTTTCTTTATATGAAAATCAAACAACACTTTAATTGGAAAACATGGAGTATAAAAAAGAAGATAACAACCGTTATACTTCTAATCCTTCTTGTATTCTACTATTTTTCACTTCCCACAAAGCTGTTTGAAAAACCGTATTCTACAGTTATAGAAAGCAACAAAAACCAACTATTAGGAGCTCAAATAGCTACAGATGGTCAATGGCGATTTCCAGAAATAGACAGTGTACCTACTAAATTCAAACAATGTATCATCAACTTTGAAGATGAGTATTTTAATTACCATTGGGGAATAAACCCCGTTTCCATGGCAAAAGCATTAATTGCAAATTCAAAAGCAAAACAAGTAAAACGAGGGGGAAGTACCTTAACCCAACAAACTATTCGCTTGGCAAGAGATGGTAAAAAAAGAAGCTATGGCGAAAAGCTAATTGAAGCTATTCAAGCTACACGCCTTGAATTTAGATATAGCAAAGACAAAATTTTAAGATTATATGCATCACACGCGCCCTTTGGCGGAAATGTGGTAGGCCTTGATGTAGCCGCGTGGAGATACTTTGGAACTACACCAGAACAATTATCATGGGCAGAAAGTGCTACATTAGCCGTACTTCCAAATGCCCCAAGATTAATCTATCCGGGTAAAAACCAAGAGACATTACTCAAAAAAAGAAATGCCTTATTAAAGAAACTACACGACAAAAATATTATTGACGAAAGCACCTATCTACTTGCTTTAGCAGAACCACTACCACAAAAACCTCATGAGCTACCACAATTAGCTCCGCACCTACTGCAATTAGTAGCCAAGAAAAATAAAGAGCAAAGAGTTACCACTACCCTCGATTACAACATCCAATCAAGAGTCAATGAAATTGTAAAAAACTATTATTATAATTACAGCCAATCCGAGATTTACAATATTGCAGTTATAGTCATTGACGTAGAAACGAGAGATATAGTGAGTTATGTTGGAAATTCACCAACAACTATTGCGCATCAAAAAGATGTAGATATCATACAAGCCCAACGAAGTACAGGAAGTATTCTAAAGCCATTTCTATACGCCTCTATGTTAGATGATGCAGAAATATTGCCAAACACTTTAGTTGCAGATATTCCGATTGTCATTTCTGGGTACAAACCTCAGAATTACAACAATTCATTCGAAGGAGCAGTACCTGCCAATGAAGCCTTATTCCGTTCATTGAATATTCCGTTTGTACTAATGCTACAAAAGTACGGAGTGTATCGCTATTACAATCAATTACAAACACTCCAATTCACCAGTATTAACAAACACCCAAACCACTACGGCCTTTCCCTTATTTTAGGAGGAGCAGAAAGTAACCTTTGGGAAATAACAAGAGCATACACAGGATTAGCAAGTACGGTTAATTATTTCAATACAAGCAAAGGAAAATACCGTACCAATGAGATTCAAGATTTGAATTGGAACAAAAAACACACTCCTAACTTTGGAAGCGAATCGAATGAGAAGACTTCTTTAGGTGCAGGAGCTATTTACAACACATTTAAAGCATTAACTCAGGTAAACCGACCAGAAGGAGATGAAGCGTGGAAGCATTACGAATCAGCCGTTAAAATAGCTTGGAAAACAGGAACGAGCTTTGGAGGAAGGGACGCATGGGCAGTTGGTGTCAATAAAAAATATGTAGTTGGTGTTTGGGTAGGAAATGCCACAGGAGAAGGACGTCCCTCAATCAGTGGAGTTAGAATGGCTGGACCTATCTTATTTGATGTTTTTAATTTACTCCCAAAAACAAATTGGTTTACACCTCCCTTAAACGATTTAGAAGAAACCGATGTTTGCAGTATTTCCGGATATTTAGCAGGCCCTTATTGTCAAGCACAAAAAGAATTGATTCCTTTTCGCGCTAAAAAAAGCACAATATGCCCCTATCACAAATTAATTCATTTAGATAAAACACAATCGTTTCAAGTAAATAGCCAATGTGAACCTATTGACAATATAGTCAATACACCTTGGTTTATTTTACCTCCAACGATGGCTTATTTCTATAAAAAATACCACAGCGAATATATATCACTTCCTCCATTTAGAGAAGACTGTGTGCAAACAAATGGCTTAAACACCATAGAATTTATATATCCAAAGCATGGAGATGTTATCTATCTAACAAAAGATTTCTATTCTCAGCTACAGCCTTTTATTGCAAAAGCAGCAACGAATAACCCTGATAAAACCTTGTATTGGTACTTAGACCAAGAGTTTTTAGGAGAAACAGATATGTTTCATGAGCAATCTATCAAGGCAGCTCCAGGCGAACACTACATCACTATTGTAGATGCTGATGGAAACAGCAAAACAATACAAATTACTTTGAAAAGTAGTAATGAATAATAAACAAAAAACCCGCATCAATATTGAAGCGGGTTATTCGTTATTCTGAAAGTTCATTTCCTTTATCATCAAAGAAATGGTATTCTAGGTACGTGTAAGCGTCACGCGGTATTATTTTCACCCACTTCTTAAATTCTAAGAACCATTTAGCTCTTATCGAAGGGAGTCCTTTTGTTAAATACGCAGCAACGAATGGATGCGTATTTAGGAATATCTTTTTCGAGTTATCTTTCGAAATAATGCTTTCTAAGTCAGCCTTGATTTTGTCAATAACAAGAATAGGAGCAGCGATTTCCCCATGTTCGTTAGGGTCCTCTTCTCTTGTTTCAATATTAACTTCAGGTCTAACACGTTGTCTAGTAATTTGAATTAATCCAAATTTGCTAGGAGGCAAGATTTTGTGTTTTGCTTTGTCATCACTCATTTCCTCTTTTAAGAAGTCGTAAAGTGTCTTTCTATTCTCTGGGTTCCCCATATCAATAAAATCGACTACGATAATACCTCCCATATCCCTAAGTCTTAATTGTCTTGCAATTTCTGCAGCGGCAATAAGGTTTACTTCAAGGGCAGTATCTTCTTGAGACTGAGCTTTGTTAGAGCGGTTTCCACTATTCACATCAATCACGTGAAGTGCTTCTGTGTGTTCTATGATTAAATAAGCTCCCTTACTCATAGAAACAGTCTTACCAAAAGAAGTTTTAATCTGACGTTCGATATTGTATTTCTCGAAAATCGGCACCTCTAAAGATTGGTAATGCTTAACAATAGAAACTTTTGAAGGGGCTATCTCTTGCAAATAGTCCTTCGTATGATAAAACATATCTTCATCATCAGTAACAATACCCGTAAAGGTATCATTAAAAACATCCCTTAATATAGACGAAGCCTTATTGACTTCTCCTAATACTTTAGAAGGATGATGAGCGACAGTTAATTTTTTGCACATATTGTTCCATCTGGTCATCAAGTTTTGTAAATCTTTATCGATATCTTCAACTTTCATACCTTCTGCAACCGTACGCACAATTACTCCGAATCCTTTAGGTTTAATAGACTGCAATAGTTTCTTTAACCTTTCCTTTTCTTCTTTAGACTCAATTTTTTGAGAAATTGAAATTCTATTTGAAAAAGGAACCAAAACCACATAACGTCCAGCTATAGATAGCTCAGAACTAATACGAGGTCCTTTTGTAGAAATAGGTTCTTTTACAATTTGAACCAACAGAGATTGATTAGCACTTAATACATCAGTGATAACCCCGTCTTTGTCTATTTCTTCCTCAAAAGGAAAATTCTTTAAGGAGTAATCTTTTAATTTACCTCCGCTTACAAGTTTAGTGAACTTTAAAAGAGTTCGAAGATTAGGACCTAAATCGTGATAATGCAAAAATGCATCCTTTTCAAATCCCACGTGAACAAATGCAGCATTTAATCCTGCGACTGGCTTTCTGATTTTGGCGATAAAAATATCACCTACCTGAAATCCATCATCTTCACTCTCTTCTCTTTCTTTATGAAGTTCAATTAGTTTTCCATCTTTTAATAAGGCAAAATCTACTGTATCAGAATTCGACCTAATAATTAGCTCTTTATTCACACTGTACATTTTTATCCATACTCTTTCATTACATTCCTATTATTAAAAACAATAAGAAATGAGTTTGTATAGATGGATTAAACATTAATTGTAGGAATTACCTAAATACTCACCTAACAAGGCGCGTATATATCAATGACCTTTTCCTAATAAAAGAAAAAAGTAGTTTTAAACTACTTTTTCTTTTTGTGACGGTTAGCTCTCGCTCTTTTTTTACGTTTGTGCGTTGCTACCTTATGTCTTTTTCTTTTTTTACCACTTGGCATAATGTGTGTAATTTAGAGAT
>JASLGC010000106.1 GCA_030150335.1 Flavobacterium sp. | reverse complement strand
CTACAAGGTTTTTTCCTTCGTACACCATTGCCAATACCCAAGTCAAAACAAGTATTTTGACAGAGAAAACGGCCAGTTGCCATTACCACTCAGCGAATGCAATATTTATATATGGTGCTTTTTATTGGGAACACGCGTACGCACTAAAAAACACTTCCTTTAATAGTTATTACTCCTATATATATAGGTGTAGAATTTATTTGATGTACAACTTAATATATAACCCTATTTTCCCCAATTTACTCCTTTATATATATTAAAATCTCCCACTCTATTTCTACTGATAATTATATGTTCGCATTTAGTGGTTTCATTTTATTGGGAAATGATATAAATTACTGATAGTTCGCAATTTAACACCCAACGATACATATTGTTGGATTTCTGCGTACATCTGTTATTTCATATAAAAAAGGAACACACTTTTCGCGTTTCTTGTAATCAATCACGAGTCATTCACTTAGAAGAAAACCACTATTCATTAGATGATTCTATCAATGAAAAACACCCCCTTTTTTATTGTAAAAAACACCTTCACCCCATCTTTACATTATATAACTGAGATAAAATTGTTTACCTCATCATCTATAAAGGATTGTTTTTTTTATAGGTTAATGGAGCAATCACTAAACTCATAAACAGAAGAACTCAATCTATTTTATGGATGTATTTTATGGAGTATATACTAACGAATACCAGCCAAGCAAACAACAATTCCTTCTTACAAGGTTAAGCGATACTTTCGTTTTAATAATCAATGAAGTAATGCTCATCTTCATTTTGACAAATCAATGACAAACGGAAAGTATCTCCACAACCTCCAATGAGGTATTACAACTGACATACCCCACAACAAAAACTGAAATAGCCAATAACTACAAAAGAATGCCATACACATCAGAACGTCCCTACATTCATCAGCGTATAGAATCCTATGTAAAAAACAATAGCATATAATGAAAGATGCAAAGTATCTCTACCTCGTTCAACGATGCATCACAACTGACATACCCCACAACAAAAACTGAAATAGCCAATAACAACAAAAGAATGCCATACACATCAGAACGTCCCTACATTCATCAACATATAGAATCCTATATAAAAAACAATAGCATATAATGAAAGATGCAAAGTATCTCTACTTCGTTCAACGATGCATCGCAACTGACATAACCCACAACAAAAACTAAAATAGCCAATAACAAAAAAAGGATTCTATACACATCAGAACGTCCCCACATTCATCAGCATATAGAATCCTATATAAAAAAACAACGGTATTGATATTTATCTTTACATCTAAAATAAGGACGAACTACAATTCGCCCCTATTCAACTTCTTTCTAAACCTCCTCCAATGCTTGGAAAATAGTGGTGTAGATATGGTTTAACTCTTCATTTGTTATACAATAAGGCGGTAACAAATAAATGATATTCCCCAATGGACGTAGCAATATTCCCTTGTTCAAGAAATAAGCGTACAACCTATCGTGGATATCGTCAAAGTAACTTGTGGTGTTGCCGGTCTTCCACTCTAACGCGAGGATTGTACCGGTTTGTCTTACGCATTTCACTTTTGGATGCACTCTCAACTTATCTGCAAACGCTGTATGCTGTGCAACTATTCTGTCAATATTGTCCTGAGTTTCCTCTAACAACAACAAGTCTAAACTCGCCACAGCAGCAGTACACGCTAACGGACTTGCCGTAAACGAATGTCCGTGAAATAGTGCTTTATCTTTTTCGTCTGAATAAAACGCATCGTATATTTCATTCGTACAAGTAGTCAATCCCAAAGGCATTGTCCCCCCTGTTAACCCTTTTGAGAAACACATTACATCTGGTTTTTCAGTCAAATGGTCCGCTGCAAACAACTTCCCAGTTCTTCCAAAACCAACAAATATCTCGTCTTGAATCATCAACACATTTTTAGAACGGCAGTACGTCATCAACTCACTCAAGCATTCGCTGTTGTGCATCAACATACCTGCTGCCCCTTGCACCAACGGTTCGTACACAAAACAAGCAATATCATCTGCATGCTCATCAATAATGCGTTTATTCTCCTCAAAGTTGTCCATTGTAGGCACATCAATAAAGATAACTTCAAACAACATCGCTCCAAACGGGTCGGTCCATATACCCCTTCCGCTCACAGACATTGCTCCAAACGTATCACCGTGGTACGCATTCTTGAATGCCAATACCTTTTTTCTCTTCTGATTTTTGTTGAACCAATACTGAATACACATCTTCAATCCTACTTCAATCGCAGTAGAACCATTATCTGTATAAAACACTTTTTGTTGGTTAGCAGGCAATAACGCCAACAATCGCTCAGACAATTCAATGGCAGGTTTATGTGTAAACCCAGCAAATATCACTTGTTCCAAAGTAGATAATTGTTCGCTTACTTTCTGAGCAATGTATGGGTGTGAATGCCCATGAAGCGTTACCCACCAAGACGAAACTGCATCTATATAACTCTTGCCATCGCTGTCATTTAGGTAAACACCCTTCGCACTTACAATCGGAATAATGTGTTCCGCCGTTTTCATTTGCGTATAAGGATGCCAATTAACAGCCTTGTCTCTTAATCTCAATTCATTATTCATGGCATGCTTTTTTGCTTACCATCGGTTTCAATCCAAATTTCTCCAATAGCGTTTTATCCTTTGTCAAACTTGGGTTTGGCGTTACTAACAACGTCTCGTTTTCTCCTGAGAACATTGAGTTAGCCCCAGCCATGAAACACATCGCTTGTTCAAACTCATCCATTTCAATACGACCAGCACTTAATCGCACCATCGTTTCTGGCATGATGATACGCGCCGTAGCAATCATTCTAACCATATCCGTTGTGTCCACCTTAGGCATATCCTCCATTGGCGTACCTTTTACTCTCACTAATGCATTAATAGGCACAGACTCCGGGTGTTTCTCCATCGTTGCCAATGTCATTAACATAGAAATACGGTCGCTATCGTTTTCTCCTAATCCGATGATTCCCCCTGAACAAACCGTAATACCAGCTTTTCTCACGTTCTGAATTGTATCAGTACGGTTGCTAAATTTACGTGTCGATATAATATTGTCGTAGTTTTCACTTGACGTGTCGATATTGTGATTATACGCATGTAATCCCGCTTCTTGCAAACGCAATGCTTGGTCTTCAGTCAACATCCCAAGCGTACAACAAACTTCTAATCCCATTTCATTCACACCTTTTACCATGTCAATTACTTTATCGAAGTCCTTGTTATCTCTCACCTCACGCCATGCAGCAGCCATACAGAATCGAGACGAACCGTTGTCTTTTGCTTTCTGAGCATGAGAAAGAACAGTATCTACAGGCAACAAACGTTGTACTTTAATATCTGTTTGATAACGAGCCGCTTGCCCACAGTAAGAACAATCCTCCGGACATCCCCCTGTCTTAATAGACAATAACGTACTCACTTGAACCTCATTTTTAGGATGATACGCTCTGTGAACTGTTGCCGCTTGGTAAACCAATTCTAACAAAGGCATATCGTAAATTGCTTGTATTTCTTCTTTCGTCCAATCGTGACGGATAGTCGCTATTGTATGCTTGTCTTTCATTGTCGCTTTATTTAAAACATTTGCAACAAAAATATTAGATAGCCTTGGGAATCAAGTAGTCCGGTTTACAAACAACCGCTAAGCCACTACACACACATTACGTTCTCGAGAAGTGAACTTTTTTACATCTTTTTAATCATTAATTGAATATTTATCGTTATATTAAGACTTTATTTCCGATGAAATTTCTTAATTAGCGTTTTTAAATAAACCTTTTTAAGTTAAAAAGAACTTTTATCATCAAATAATCAAAGAGTGTGTTACTTTTCCCCACAAAACATACTCATATAATAAAATTATACTATAATTGCGTTTTTTACAACAATAATAATCACATATTATAGTTTTACTAATTTAGAAACGATTACACTTTACTAATTTAATTTTATGTTGCGAAATTTATCATTCTACTCCCCATTTAAGTATTTGATTGGCATTTACTTACTAATCAATTTCGTACTTAGGATAGTACTTATCAATCATCCAATCACTACATCAACCTTTGGAATTGGCGAATTAATGTCAATCTTTCTAATAGGAGCAATAAGAGATATTGCCATTTTTGTGATTGCCTACATCCTTTTTTGGGTGTACTTTATTTTCCTGTCGGACGACAAATACAAAAAACCGTACGGATACATAACCTTCGGACTACTTGTAGCCTTATGGGCATGGGTAACTTTTGGCAAAACAATCCTTAATGAATACGGAGGTGTATTGCCAGAAATTGGAATTACCTTCTTGTCTATCAAGACTACCATGTATGGACTATGCTTATTTTTCCCACAGCACAGAACCACAATCCGAAAGATAAACTACACCTTAGTAATATTCTTATTTGTGTTGATATTAATCCAAAACTCTGTAAGTGAGTTCTTCTTTTGGAACGAATTTGGTGTGCGATTCAACTTTATTGCGGTGGACTACTTAGTTTACACCAATGAAGTAATTGGAAACATCATGGAGTCATATCCTGTCGTTCCATTGTTTGCAGGGGTTGGCTTACTTACTGCACTATGCACGTATTTCGTTTACAAAAAAACAGCAGACGTTATCCAAAATATAATCTCCTTAAAACAAAAGGTAACTTACAGTATTTCATACTTGGTATTGTTTGCAATTTCATTGCTTGCAACGCCGTATATCATGCAACAAAAACAGAGCAACAATATCTTCACTACAGAATTATCAAGTAATGGGGTGTATAAATTCTACAGCGCATTTACCAATAGTGTGTTAGATTATTTTCACTTCTACAAGACACTTCCACAAGAAGATGTGGCAAACAATATGCGTCACTTTTACCCTGAATACAAAGAGGGCAATTCGCTATTGAGAAAAATCAAAGCCGACTCTGCTATTCAAAAGAAGAATGTAGTACTAATCAGCATTGAAAGTTACAGTGCGGACTTCCTTGCTTTCTATGGAAACAACAAGAAGTTGACGCCTTTCTTAGATAGTTTGGCAACAAAAAGTTTGTTCTTCACCAACGTATATGCTACGGGAAACAGAACAGTGAGAGGACTTGAGGCAATGACTATGTGCATTCCGCCATCACCAGGAGAAAGCGTTGTGAAGCGAAAAGACAACAAAAACAAGTTTACAACAGGTTCTGTTTTTGCTAAAAACGGGTATCAAACCAAATATTTATACGGTGGAGATGCGTATTTTGACAATATGCGCGACTACTACGGAGGAAACAATTATGATATCGTAGATAAATCAGCATTCAAAAGTGATGAGATTACTTTCCAAAATATATGGGGAGTTTGCGATGAAGACATGTTTACAAAAGCAATAAAAGTAATGAATGAGGAGCATGCTACTGGCAAGCCTTTCTTTAATCAGATTATGACAGTGAGTAACCACCGTCCGTTTACATATCCTGATGGAGTGCTTGATGTTTCGGACCTTGACAGCGGTAGAGATAAAGGAGTTCGCTATACAGATTACTCAATTGCGCAGTTCTTTAAAATGGCGGCTAAACAACCGTGGTTTGAAGACACCGTGTTTGTTATTATGGCTGACCACTGTGCTTCAAGTGCAGGTAAAACACAATTGCCGTTAGACAAATACAGAATTCCAGCAATGATATACGCACCAAATGGCGTTCCAGCACAACAATTTGACAAACTAATGTCGCAAATAGACGTGATGCCAACATTATTAGGTTTGCTAAACTTTAGTTACGACTCTAAATTTTTTGGTACTGATGTATTAAAAGAAAACTATATTCCAAGAGCGTTCATCGCAACTTATCAAGATTTGGGATATATTAGAGACAATACATTGACTATTTTAAGTGCAAACAAAAATGTGGAACAATATTTGTTCTCTCCTACAGAGATAAGTAATCCGGTTATTCCATTAGTGAAAAACGGAAAACCAATTCAAAAATACGTTGACGAAGCAGTATCTTTTTATCAGTTTACTGCAGACCAATTAGAGAATCAGAATTACAATACGTTGTAAAGTTATTAGTTAATATTTGTTTATTTATTGTTATTGAAGCCGATTAACGCTGTTTATCAGTTGTAAATCGGCTTTTTTTATGCACAGAAGCAAGCTGTTTTACTCAACAATATTACCTTAAATCTCGCAAGTAAGTTCATTGAATTACATCAACATACAATAGCTAAAACAACAATAGCTTGTAGTAAACACAGGAATAATACCGATAAAAAAGACGCTAATATAAAGTGATGCTAATGGTACTTTATCATAGATAGCTCACACAGAAGTAACACACAAAAAAGACAAGAAAGCCAGCATTACCATAGGCAGCACGCTACAAACCGATATAAAATAAAAACGGGAGTACAAGCTGTAATTTGCACTCCCGTTTTTCATAAACACACACTTTTCATTTCTAATATAAAATGAAAAAACAAAAATTGACGTTTCTATCTAAATAAAAAACGGGAGAGCACCACTTACCTTGCTCTCCCGTTTTGTTTTGAAAAAAACACTTTATCACTTGTAATATAAATTGAAAAAAAAAAATCAAAATTAGATAACAAAACACAACATTAAATTATGAATATAACCTAAACACAAAATCCTCTAAAGTCTTCCAACTCTCGAGATATTTATCTAATTTTGACTCTACAAAAGTCACAAAAATTACATCACCCACATAGGACATTTGTCCTTAATGCTATAAAAAAATGTTAAGAATAAATATAGGTTTTTTATCGTACATAGAATCGTTAGCACAAACAGATGTGTTTAATGATAAAATACTCCTACATCCTTATAAACCAAAGGATATACTACTACACCAAGGGGACCCAGTAACCAAAGTAATCGTTATAAAAGACGGAATTACCAAGTGCTTTATTACAGAGGAAAATGGCAAGGAATACATCCCTGAATTTTTGAGTACAGGAGAGATTATGGGAGAGATTGAATACCTTGGAAAAAAGAACTGTTTGTGTTCTGTAGAGGCGATTACTCCAGTAAACGCTTACATTATTCCACTTTCGGTATTCGAACATTTGCTAAAAACAGATATTACCTTTAATAATACCATCCTTGAAGTAGAGGCAGTCCGAGTGTACAACACCAGTCAGCGTGCATCGTTCCAACAGTTATATACCGTGGAACACGCTTTGGAAAAACTGCTTGAACTACAACAAAAAGAACAAGTAACTATCTCAAAAGAAGATATGGCCTCGTACCTTGGAATTACTACGCGTACGCTAAATAGGTCGCTAAAGAAAATTCTTGATGACCACGATGAAGAATAAGTAATACAGTAAAATAAAATAGGGCGAAGTATATTTCGCCCTATTTTGTTTTATAGCTGTGAAGTAGTGGTAATCCAAACCTCACACCAGTATTCTATTTCGTATTCTTTTAAAATAGCAAGAAATGAATCTCGCCTTTCTCTACCATTTCGCTTTATAATCCTCAATCTCAGCAACGGTCTTAATCAAATCAGGACCTAAATGCTGATAACCATTCTCTTGAATCAAGAAGTTATCTTCTATTCTGATACCTCCAAAATGTTGGAAAGCCTTTACTTTTTCATAGTTGATGAACTCGGCGTTTTTCTTTTCCGCCTCCCACATCTCAATCAATTCTGGAATAAAGTAAATACCCGGTTCTACTGTAAGTACATGCCCAGCTTTTAACGCCTTTCCTAAACGAAGTGATTTCAATCCGAAGATGCCTTTTTCCTTAGGTTCCTCCGCAGTGTAACCTACATATTGTTCGCCCAAGTCTTCCATATCATGCACGTCTAACCCCATCATGTGCCCTAACCCACATTGGAAAAACATCGTATGAGCATGCGCCGCTACAGCATCTTGCGCATTACCTTTCATAAATCCAAGGTCTATCAACCCTTGCGATAATATTTCAGCCGCTTTTAAGTGAACATTTTTAAACTTAGTTCCCTCTCTCAATTCCGCTTTCGCACCTTCAAACGCCGCCAATACCACATTGTACAAATCGCGTTGTTCTGCCGTAAACTTCTTATCTACTGGAAACGTACGAGTTAAGTCAGATGCGTAACCCATTGGCGTTTCACACCCTGAGTCGTTCAGCAATAACTGCCCAGACTGAAGCGTATTCATCTTATAATGGTTGTGCAAAATACCACCGTTAATCGTTACGATAGACGGATATGCCAACTCACAATTGTGGCTACCTGCTACGTTCTGAATTGCACTGACAATCTCGTATTCCTTTATCCCTGCCTTGCTCATGCGCATTGCCAGCAAGTGCATATCTGTAGTAACAGTCAGCGCCTTTTCGATTTCTGAAATTTCCTGTGCCTCTTTAATTTCCCTTTGTGCTACCACCGCTTGAATCATTGGCACAGAAGGCGAAAGTTGTTTAATTGGCACAGCAAGCAAATCACTCAACAATATTTTATTTACCGATTGGTATGGAGGTAAATAGTGAATAGCACGCTGAGAACCTTGCGCTTTTTTCAAGTACGTATATAATTCTGCAAACGGGCGAGTCTCCTCTACTCCTGCTTTTGCGCATTTTTCTTTCAATGTTTCTTGTCGCCCCATCCACACGATTGCGTCGATAGACATCTCATCTCCAAAAACAATTGTTTTGTTTTCATCCAAGTCGATGATTGCCGCTAAGTGGGGTTGTTGAATTCCAAAATAGTACAAAAACGAACTATCTTGTCTGAAATGATAGGTATTATCCTCAAAGTTTACTGGGTTTTCAATGTTTCCCAAAAACAATAAAAGCCCCTTAGCTTGTACATTGTCAGCTAATTTTGCTCTTCTATTTTTATAAGTTGTCGTGTTGAACATAGCGTAGTGTTTAAGCTTCTAATGTACTGACTTTGTCCGAAAAAGTGAAGGCAAATGGCAAAAATATGCTGACAACCCATTTCTACGCCGCATTCATTTCCATCAACAAACAACTTCATATAGGAACGGAACGACTATCCTTCGACTATCTTTAGACATTACAGCGTAAAATCGGACATTTATTCGAAGAAATGACGGAAGTATATCGGTGCGTTGTCGCTTCACATCCCTCCGATACGCATTAATAAGTTGATTTTCCTCTTTATTTTATACGTTAAAAAATACCATATTTTGCTTGTTTTCTGTCATAACCACCCTTACTATTTCTTAAAATATCGTTTTGAACACATCTTCAAAATATCGTTAATCCATTGTAAACAAAAGCATTAATCAACATTCATCATCCCTTTTTATAAAAAACATCAACCATTAAAAAACATACAAAATAACAGTATGTGCTTATGCATCAATTGTTTTTTACACAACTCGTAAATAATAATCATTAAAAACAA
>JASLGC010000080.1 GCA_030150335.1 Flavobacterium sp. | reverse complement strand
AAGTATGACAAGTTTGTGAGGAAAGAAGTAGGTGGTAATCTAACTACATTAGAAAGCAAAGGCGAAACGTTATTTAAAGAGAATTGTGCTTCATGCCATAGTACAGATTTGTTTTCAGACAGTAGCTTTAGAAATAATGGGCTTCCGTTAGATCCAATATTACAAGATAATGGGAGAGTAGATGTTTCAGGAGAATCGGAAGACATTCGCAAGTTTAAAGTAAGTTCACTGCGTAATGTTGCGCTTACAGCACCATATATGCATGACGGACGCTTTAATACGCTGGAGGAAGTATTATATTTCTATGTGAATGGTGTAGAAGATAGCGAAACGTTAGATCCTTTGTTAAAGAGAGAGAATGGAGGCGTAGGAATTCCATTAACAAATGAACAGCAAGAAGCACTAATAGCTTTTTTACATACTTTGACGGATTATGAATTTATCAATAACCCGAAATATTAAAAGGATTATAAAACAACAAAAGGGGCTTTAAAGCCCCTTTTCTTATTATTTATTAGTGTTGGTACACTACATATTTTTTATCATCTTCAGTAACTACTTTAGTTAAGTTATGAGCAGCAAGACCTTTCATAGCCTTATCCCATTTCTTACCACTTAAAGCAGCTTGTTCTTTTAGAGAAGCAATTTCTACTTTGTTCTCGTTGTTTTCAAGAATTTGAACGATGATTTTCTCTTCATCAGTTAACTCTACAGTAGGAGCAGTTTTCTCTGGTCTCATTTGAGGGAAGAAAAGCACCTCTTGGATAGAAGCGTTATTCGTTAAGAACATGATTAATCTGTCCATACCGATACCTAAACCTGATGTAGGAGGCATACCGTATTCTAAAGCACGTAAGAAATCTTGGTCAATAAACATTGCTTCGTCATCTCCACGATCAGCTAAGTCCATTTGAGCTTCAAAACGCTCTCTTTGGTCAATAGGGTCATTTAACTCAGAGTAAGCATTTGCAATCTCTTTACCACAAACCATTAATTCGAAACGCTCTGTAAGTTCAGGATTATCTCTATGAGCTTTAGTCAATGGAGACATTTCTTTTGGATAGTCAGTAATGAAAGTTGGTTGAATGTAGTTTCCTTCACATTTTTCACCAAAAATTTCATCAATAAGTTTTCCTTTACCCATTGTAGCATCCACTTGGATACCCATACCTAAAGCTGCTTGACGAATCTCCTCTTCTGTTTTGCCAGTGATATCAAATCCTGTAAACTCTTTAATAGAGTCTGCCATAGTGATACGTTTGTAAGGCGCTTTGAAGTTAATCGCATGTTCTCCGAAAGTAGCTTCCGTAGTACCATTAACAGCAATAGCACAATGTTCTAACAAACGTTCAGTGAAGTCCATCATCCAGTTGTAGTCTTTATAAGCAACATAAATTTCCATTGCAGTAAACTCTGGGTTGTGAGTTCTGTCCATTCCTTCGTTACGGAAGTTTTTAGAGAATTCATAAACTCCGTCAAAACCACCAACGATCAAACGTTTTAAGTACAATTCATTAGCAATTCTCAAGTATAATGGAATATCTAACGCATTGTGATGTGTAATGAATGGACGAGCAGCTGCTCCACCAGGGATAGATTGTAATACAGGAGTTTCAACCTCCATATATCCTGAATCGTTAAAGAAATTACGCATAGCACTAAATAACTTAGTACGTTTTACGAAAATTTCTTTGTTTAATGGATTAACCACTAAATCCACATAACGCATTCTATAACGCAATTCTGGATCAGTAAAAGCGTCAAAAGTATTACCTTCAGCGTCTGTTTTTGGAAGAGGAAGCGGACGTAAAGATTTGCTCAATAATGATAAGCTTTTTACACGTACCGTTTTTTCACCAACTTGAGTAGTGAATAATTCTCCTTCAATTCCTATAATATCTCCTAAGTCGATTAACTTTTTATAAATCTCGTTATATAAAGTTTTGTCTTCTCCAGGACAAAGTTCATCTCTATTTATGTACAATTGGATTTTTCCATCACTATCTTGAATAGTAGCGAAAGAAGCTTTACCTTGAATTCTTGAAGACATAAGTCTTCCAGCCACAACTACCTTCTTACCTTCTTCAAAATCGTTCTTAATCTGCTTTGACGTATGGTCAACAGGGAATAGGTTTGCAGGATAGGGATTTACACCAAGCTCTTGTAATTTGCTCAGCTTTTCTCTTCTTATGATTTCTTGTTCTGAAAGTTGCATAATAATTGTGAATTAATTTTAAATGGCAAATATAGCTAATCTTTGAAAATGCGGCAATTACTATGAGTCTTAAAACACATTAATTTGTCTTTAAAGGGGCCTTTGTCTGGTATGAAACAATCAATTTTTGGTTAACGTACTTTTATGTGATAAAAAATCACGAAATTTGTAAGACTTATAATTAATTATACATGGGTTTTTGGCGAGTAATATTATCGATTTTTTTACCCCCTTTAGCTGTATTTGATAAAGGTTGTGGGTCTATATTGATTGTTTTTTTATTAACCTTAATGGGATGGGTTCCTGGAGTAATAGGAGCTTTAGTAATATTAAACAATCCAAAATACAATAACTAAGAATTTAGTGAGATGAATAAAGAAGTAAAGCTTATTGACTTAGGCGAAAAAGATTATAAAGAGACTTGGGATTATCAAGAAGAAGTTTTTCAATCTATCTTAGCGACTAAAGTTAAGAATAGAAGAGAGGAAACAAATGATCCTACAGAGAACTATTTCATTTTTGTAGAGCATCCACATGTGTACACCTTAGGAAAAAGTGGAGATATTCATAACATGCTTTTGAACGATGAGCAATTAAAGGAAAAAGGAGCTACTTTTTACAAGATTAATAGGGGAGGTGATATTACTTATCACGGACCAGGACAAGTAGTAGGATATCCTATTATTGACTTAGAGAACTTCTTTACAGATATTCACAAATACCTACGTTTGTTAGAGGAAACAATCATCTTAGTTTTAAAAGACTACGGTATTGAAGCTGGGCGTAGCGAAGGAGAAACAGGAGTTTGGCTTGGAGTAGGAACACCATTCGCACGTAAGATTTGTGCAATGGGAGTTAGAGCTTCTCGCTGGGTAACGATGCACGGTTTTGCATTCAACGTTAATGCTGACTTAGGATATTTTGACAACATTATTCCATGTGGGATAAAAGGAAAAGGAGTAACTTCTCTTCAGGTAGAATTAGGAGTAGATTACGTAGATGAAGATGAGGTTAGAAATAAGATTATTAAATATTTTTCTGAATTATTTGAGGCAACAGTTGTTGCAGTAGATTAAAGGGAAACAACATATAAAAACCTAATGGCATCAGCTGTTAGGTTTTTTTTTATCTTTGTACAAACAACACAATATAATGAAAAACATAGTTATTGCGCCGTCTGTATTAGCGGCTGATTTTGGAAATTTACAACGCGACGTTGAAATGATTAACGATAGCCAAGCAGATTGGTTCCACATTGACATTATGGATGGAGTATTCGTTCCTAACATTTCTTTCGGAATGCCTGTTTTAGATGCTATCAACAAGCACGCAAAGAAAACATTGGATGTTCACTTGATGATTGTAGATCCAGATCGTTATATCAAAACATTTAAAGATTTAGGCACAGATATCTTAACTGTACATTATGAAGCTTGTACTCACTTACACAGAACTATTCAAGCGATTAAAGCAGAAGGAATGCAAGCAGGTGTGGCATTAAACCCACATACAAATGTAAATGTATTAGAAGATGTAATCCAAGATTTAGACTTAGTCCTTATTATGAGTGTTAACCCAGGTTTTGGAGGACAAAGTTTCATCGAGAACACGTATGACAAAGTACGCAAGTTAAGAGCAATGATTGAAGCAAAAGGAGCTTCTACAATCATTGAAATTGACGGAGGAGTAACAAGTAAAAATGCTAAAGCATTAGTAGAAGCAGGAGCAGATGCTTTAGTAGCAGGAAGCTTTGTTTTCAAATCAGACAATCCAAAAGACACAATTGCAGAGTTGAAAAACTTAACTAAATTGTAGTCTTAATATCATATAAAAAAAGCCAGCTTGAATAAAGCTGGCTTTTTTATTATTATGACGTGATGTTTATTACATCATTCCTGGCATACCTCCGCCCATTGGCATCGCTCCAGCACTTTCGTCTTTTATTTCTACTAATGCACATTCAGTGATTAAGATCATTCCAGAAACAGAAGCAGCATTCTCTAATGCAACTCTTGTTACTTTCTTAGGATCAATAACACCTGCTTGTAACATATCAACGTATTCATTTGTTTTAGCATTGTATCCGAAGTTATCTTTACCTTCTAATACTTTAGCAACAACTACAGAACCTTCTAAACCTGCGTTTTCAACAATAGTTCTCAATGGAGATTCAATTGCTTTAGCTACGATTTGGATTCCAGTTTCTTCATCAGCGTTATCTGCTTTGATATTAGCTAAAGCTTCTTTTGCTCTTAATAATGCAACACCACCACCAGCAACAATACCTTCTTCAACAGCAGCTCTTGTAGCGTGTAATGCGTCATCAACTCTATCTTTTTTCTCTTTCATTTCCACTTCAGAAGCAGCACCAACGTAAAGAACAGCAACACCACCAGCTAATTTAGCTAAACGCTCTTGTAACTTCTCTCTGTCATAGTCAGAAGTAGTAGCTTCCATTTGCGCTTTAATTTGGTTTACTCTGTTTTTGATCATGTCAGCATCACCACTTCCACTAACGATAGTAGTATTATCCTTATCAATGCTAACGCGTTTACAAGTACCTAACATTTCTAAAGTAGTGTTTTCTAAAGTATAACCTTGCTCTTCAGAGATAACCACACCACCAGTTAAGATAGCGATATCTTCTAACATTGCTTTTCTTCTGTCTCCAAAACCAGGAGCTTTCACAGCAGCAATTTTTAAAGCACCTCTTAATTTATTTACTACTAAAGTAGACAATGCTTCACCATCAACATCTTCAGCAATAATTAATAAAGGTTTTCCAGACTGAGCAACAGGCTCTAATACTGGTAAAAGTTCTTTTAAAGAAGAAACTTTTTTATCGTATAATAAGATATAAGGAGTGTCTAATTCAACCTCCATTTTTTCAGAATTTGTAACGAAGTAAGGAGATAAGTAACCTCTGTCAAACTGCATACCTTCCACAACATCAACAAAAGTTTCAGTTCCTTTAGCCTCTTCAACAGTGATAACACCTTCTTTACCTACTTTTTCAAAAGCTTGAGCAATTAATTCACCGATGAAGTCATCATTATTAGCAGAAATAGAAGCAATTTGTTTGATTTTGTCCATAGACCCACCAACTTCTTGAGATTGCTTTCCAAGTTCTTCAACGATAATTTCAACAGCTTTATCGATACCGCGTTTTAAATCCATTGGATTAGCACCAGCAGCAACGTTTTTAAGCCCTTCTTT
>JASLGC010000341.1 GCA_030150335.1 Flavobacterium sp. | reverse complement strand
TCCAGCCTATAAGTTTTCTGTCATGTAAAACAAAAAAGGAGTTACTTTTAAAGTAACTCCTTTTTTGTTTTATAATTGTTTTTCTATTAAGTGCAAATAAGCAGGGGGTAGGTGATGTGTCATTATACTCTCAGGTTTGTGAAATTCCCTTTGGTATTCTGAGTCCGCTTGCCCATCTAATATTATAGGGTTACTACAACGAGCATAATTACTGTTTGAACTATAAATAGGTTCTTTTAATTCAGGCAAGTGTTTTTGAACCATTGAGAATACAAATGCGCCTAAGTATTTTTTGTTGCGTTTCACACTCTTTTCGGGTGGGTTCTTAATCTTATTAAAGATTGCTCTTGCAAATATTCTCTTCGGCCACGATACTTTTTTCAGAGCTTGTTTAACTTCATCTTCAGATAGTGGACTTATTTCATTGAAATCGCGTAACGTCTGTATTGTTGGCGGTACTTCGGGAACCCAATCTTGTGTATTAATGATAGCATAGCTCCAATTCTTGGTCATCTTCTCATATTGGTAAGCGAAATATATATTACCCGGTTTAGGAGGAGCAATAGCATATACTTTAAACTGTATATCTTGAGGCAGAAGTCCTTCTTGTTGCATTTGAATCAAGTTGGCAGTCAATAAAAACGCGATCGCAGCACCTTGACTATGGCCAGAGATAATCAACTCCTTTACATTGCTTTTGTACAAGCTATCAATTTTTGGTTTGATATCTTGTAATAAGTAAAGGGAAGCTATTGTCCATCCTGCATGTACAGTAGCTCTATCGTCGTCCGACAGTTTGTAATTAATTTTCGTTTTATTGTCTAATTGTATATTCCCCTGACTCGGAATCATCGCAGCATAGTAATTAGCTAACCAACTGCTACCTTTATTGACAGAACCACGTATTACAATTTCATGTAGGTTTGAAGAGTTGTTTTTATAAAGTGCCCACATATTCGTTAGCCCCACTTCGGGAGATCTATAAATATTGGAGTAACCTGTCATTTGTTGTAAAGAGTCAATGCTATACGCTTTGTGAATATCATTCGCCAGTATTGCACTGTTTAAAACTTCTTGTTTTTCAAGGATAGGCTTTAGGTTTTGACCAAAAGTAAATGCGGATACTAATAAAAGAGCAAGTAGAATTTTTCTATTCATAAATTAGGTTATTTTTTATTTATAAAGAGAGTAATCTCTTTGTAAAAAAGAAATTTCATCAAAGTTAGGGCTTAATATTTTTACTTCAGGCATAAAATTTGTAATTTAGAATAATATATAAAATTCTAAAAATTATGAGCAATTCATTCGTAAAAACTGTAAAAGACAGGGTTAAAAATTGGTATATTCCTGTTATTATTGGAGCGCTATTCATAGTAGGAGGTATCTTTATATTTAAGACGCCTTTAGCTTCATATTTTTCCCTTACAGTGTTATTTAGCTGTATGTTCTTAATCTCGGGGATATTTGAAATTGCTTTTGCTTTTTCTAACCGTGATCAATTAGATGGTTGGGGGTGGATGTTATTCTCAGGAATAATAGACCTTATTTTAGGTACAATCTTAATAGGTAATCCTTCCTTGTCAGCTGTAGTATTGCCAATATTCGTTGGTTTCGGATTAATGTTCCGTGCAATGCGTGGAATGGGAATGGCTTTTGACTTAAAGAACTACGGTGTTAAGTCATGGAGAGGGTTATTTATCTTTGCCTTATTAGGGTTAATCTTCTCATTTTTCATGTTGTGGAATCTTGAGTTTGGAGCGTTTACGATTGTTTACTGGACAGCCTTCTCATTTATACTTTTAGGAATATATGGTATAATGTATGGTTTCTTTTTGAGAAGAATTAAGAAACACGCAGGAGAAATAGATAAAGACTTGTTGAAAAAGTATGAGGATATCACTGAAGAAATGAGAAAGAGATTACATGGTGATCAATAAAAATGTGAATATTATTATAAAAAACACACCAATTATAGAATATTTCTTACTTTGTAGTTGTTTTAAAAAAGAGTAATATGAAAAAGTTAGGAATTATCGTAGCATTTATTGCAGGTGCATTATTTTTAGGAAGTTGTGAAGGGCCTACGGGACCTGAAGGGCCAGGTGGGCCGGCTATTTATCCAGAGGTATATGAATATAAATTAGATTTTAATAAAGATTTAAATGCCAGTGTTGTTAGTCAATTAGTTAAGAATCCTGTGAAAGTTTTCGATGGGGATGTTGCCTTAGTATATCTAATGACTGATTTAACACAGGATGACCGACCGATATGGTCGCCATTACCGCATCGTTATTTCGTAACAAACAGCAGTACTAATAAAGAAGAAGAGTTAGAATTCAATTATAACTTTAGTATTTATGATATTGAATTTACAGCAAGTTCAGCTGGTAAGTTAGGAATATTTAATGGTGATGGACAAGATCATCCTGGTTTCTTGAAAAATAGAATCTTCAGGGTAGTTTACGTACCAGCGCAAGATCCAATACAAAAAAAGGCGTCTGCTGATAGTAAAAATGACAGAACTCCTTTAAGTTACGATGAAGCTGTACTTAAATACAACTTACAAAATGTAAAAGTAAATAAGCAATATTAATTGCAGTTACTGAGATAAGTAAAAAAGGGCGAAATAGAGATATTTCGCCTTTTTTATTTTTTAACCCCATATTTTTAGGGGGTGTTGTCGTTAAAAGTGTTGTTTTTAATTTTTTTTCGAAAAATTTAGGGGGTGTGTGTCGAAAATAAGTATAAATGATATAAATTTGTAGTCTATAACAAGGGGGTAACTCCAAAAAACAATATTATGTCAACATTTCGTTTTCGAGCAATTGAAAAAGCAGCTTCAAGAGAGGCTGTACAAGTAGAGGAACTGGGTAGAAAATCATTAATTTTTGGCGACCACGTATTTAATGATAAGTCTATGCGTCAATTTCTTACGCCAGAAGCTTATCAAGCAGTTAAAAACGCTCAATTAGGTATTAAAATTGACCGTAAACTTGCAGAATACATAGCATTAGGTATGAAAGAGTGGGCTCTATCAAGAGGAGTAACTCATTATACACACTGGTTTCAACCATTGACCGGTACTACTGCAGAAAAGCATGATGCTTTCTTTGAAACACAATTCGATGGTGATCCTGTAGAGCAATTTAACGGTAGTCAGTTGGTTCAACAAGAATCTGACGCATCAAGTTTCCCTAATGGAGGAATTCGTAATACTTTTGAAGCAAGAGGATATACAGCTTGGGATCCAACTTCTCCAGCTTTTATCTTTAACTCTGCTTTGTGTATCCCTACTGTGTTTATTTCTTACACAGGAGAGGCATTAGATAATAAAACACCTTTGTTAAAAGCAATTAATGCAATTGATGATGCTGCAACTGAAGTAGCTAAATTATTTGATAAAAACGTTAGAAAGGTTACTCCAACTTTAGGGTGGGAACAAGAATATTTCTTAGTGGATTCTGCATTAGCAGCATCTCGCCCTGATATTTTGACTACTGGAAGAACTTTATTAGGACATACAGCAGCAAAAGGGCAACAATTAGATGACCACTATTTTGGTTCTATTCCTACACGTGTATTGAACTATATGCACGATTTGGAAAACCAATGTATTTTATTGGGTATTCCTGTAAAAACAAGACATAATGAGGTAGCGCCTAATCAATTTGAGTTGGCACCTATCTTTGAAGAGACAAACTTAGCTGTTGACCACAACTCATTGTTGATGGATGTAATGAGAAAAGTTGCTGAAAGACATCATTTCAAAGTACTTTTCCATGAAAAACCTTTCAAAGGAGTAAATGGTTCAGGTAAACATAACAACTGGTCTTTAGCGACTGATACTGGGGTGAATTTATTAAGCCCAAGTAAAACTCCGAAGAGCAACTTACAGTTCTTAACGTTCTTTATTAATACTATTAAAGCGGTTAATGACAACGAAGAATTATTGAGATCTTCTATTGCATCTGCAAGTAACGATCACCGTCTTGGAGCAAACGAAGCACCTCCAGCGATTGTGTCAATCTTTATTGGACAACAATTGACGAAAGTGTTGAATGAACTTAAAGATGTAACGGATGGTAAATTATCTCCTGAGGAGAAAACAGATTTAAAATTAAACGTAGTTGGAAAAATTCCAGATGTGTTATTAGATAATACTGACCGTAACAGAACTTCTCCATTTGCGTTTACAGGTAATAAATTTGAATTTAGAGCAGTAGGTTCTACAGCAAACTGTGCTGGACCAATGACAGTGTTGAATACGATTGTAGCTAAGCAGTTGAAAGACTTTAAAGCAGAGATTGACAACCTGATGGGTAAAGATGGTTTAAAACGCGATGAGGCTATTTTCAACGTGTTGCGTGAGTATATCAAGCAAAGCGAGAGAATTCTTTTTGAAGGTGATGGATACAGTGAAGAATGGGAAAAAGAAGCAGAAGGTAGAGGATTAAGTAATAATAAAAACACACCAAGTGCTTTAAAAATTAAAAAAGATCCTAAGTCAATTGCTTTATTTGAAGAAATGGGGGTAATGACTGCAGTGGAAATGGAAGCGCGTTATGAAATTGAGATGGAAGAGTACGTTAAACGTATCCAAATCGAAGGACGTGTTTTAGGTGATATTGCTAAAAACCACGTGATTCCAACGGCAATTAAGTATCAAAACTTAGTGATCGAAAACGTAAAAGGATTAAAAGATATTTTTGGTGAAAGTGAATTTGCTGCTGTTGCAACAGAGCAATTGCACATCATTAAAAAGATATCTCATCATATTGAGCAAATTAACGTGAAGGTTGTTGAAATGACAAATGAGCGTAAAAAGGCAAACAATATTGATGATGTAGAATTACAAGCGGAAGTTTACTGTAACAATGTAAAACCTTATTTTGATGTTATTCGCTACCACAGTGATAAGTTAGAAATGATGGTTGACAATGAATTGTGGACTTTGACAAAGTACAGAGAGTTACTTTTTACTAATTAGGATATACACTATCACTATAACAACACAGCACTTATTGAAAAAGGTCTTATCGTAATGATAAGACCTTTTTTGTTTTACAAAATGATAGATAATTAGCGTTTAGTAAATGATGATGTGAAGATCTTATTAGCTTTGGGAATTGGCTTTCTTGAGTGTGAGTTTAACTTGTTTTCAAGTAGTTTATGGGGATAAAGGGAGTGTTCATTAGGTTTATTGTGAGAAATGTTATTTCTTAATGGAATATGGTTTTACTTGACAGTGTTAGTCTATAGGAATAGGGTAGAGTTGAGATAAAGTTTGTAGTTTTTATAACATATAAAGTAGATGTAAAAATAAAGACCGCTACTATAAAGCAACGGTCTTTAAAATAAATAAGGAATTTATGAACTTTATTTTTTCTCTTTGTTTTTGTACGCCCAGTAGAATACTTGTGGCAATACAGTGAAAGATAATATCATACAGATGATTAATCCACCCACAATCATAATGGCTAATGGTTTTTGAATTTCAGATCCCATTCCATTAGATAAAGCGGCTGGAAGTAATCCCATTGACCCCATTAAGGCAATCATAATTACAGGTCTAATTCTACTTTTAACTCCATCATGGATAGCTTCTTTTAGAGGCATTCTATTGCGTAGGTTTTCTCGCATTACTCCAATTAATACAATACCGTCAATTGTGGCTACACCAAATAAGATAATAAATCCTATACCTGCAGATATTCCAAATATTGTACCTGTAGCCCAAAGAGATATGAAACCTCCAATGAACGCGAAGGGAATAGTCAAGGCAGAGATAGCTGTATCTTTCAAGTTTCCAAAGTTGAAGTAAAGTAGTACTATGATTAAGATTAGTGATACAGGAACTACTAACATTAATTGGTTTGCAGCACGTTCTTTACTTTCAAATTCTCCAGCCCATTCCATTTTATTGGCAGTAGGTAAGTGTACTTCTTTTTCTACTTTAGCCTTAGCTTCAGCAATCGTACTTCCTAAGTCACGACCTTCGATACTAAATCCAACTCCAATATATCTACTGCTTCCTTCTCTATAAATAAAAGCAGGCCCTGTGTGGTAGTCAATTGTAGCAATCTCTTTCAAAGGAACTTGTTTGCCATCAAAAGTAGGGATTAAGATGTCTTCAATCTTTTCAGCTGTATCTCTGTAGTTTTTATCAAATCTTAAAACCACATCAAACATTCTTTCATTTTCATAGAAAGTAGTTGCTGCTTGTCCTCCAATTGTCATTGCAATTACGGCTTGTGCATCAGCAGTTGTAATTGCATATTTCGCCATTTTATGGTCGTGTAATGCAATTCTAAGTTCTGGTAAGCCAATGTTTTTAAATACATTTAAATCGGTAATACCATCTACATCTTTGATACTTTGTGCAACTTGATTAGCATACTTTTCAAGATCAAATAAGTTGTCTCCAAATATTTTGATAACAAGCGAACTCTTAACTCCTGCTACATATTCCTCAACGTTATCTTGAATAGGTTGACTAAATCCGAAGTTAACTCCAGGGTATTTCTCTAAGGAAACGCGTATTTCATCTAATAATTGGTCTTTTGTAATATGGCGTTTCCATTCGCTTTCTGGTTTTAGTTCTGTGTGAAACTCAATATTAAAGAAACCAGTAGGATCTGTACCGTCATTTGGTCGTCCTGTTTGTGTCAATACAAATTCAACTTCATCATATTCGCGTATGATTGCTTTCATTTCTTTTGTCAAGCGAACAGACTCATCTAAATTGATACTGCTTGGCAAGGTAGCACGGATGTATAAAGCTCCCTCGTTTAACTTTGGTAAAAACTCAGAACCGTAGTAATGGAATTTTATACCACAAACAACAAGGATAATAGCAAATACAGACATTGTCAATTTCTTGTGCATATAGCTCCAATTGAACATTTTGTAGATGTTTTTCTTGAAGAATTTAGAAATGAAGTTCTCGCGTTCACGAATGTTTTTAGTTAGCAATAATTTACACATTGCAGGTACATAAGTTAGACTCAAGATCAGGGATCCTAATAAGGCGTAACCTAATGTAAAGGCAAGAGGAGAGAACATTTTACCTTCTACTTTTTGGAAAGAGAAGATAGGCATTAATGCTACAATTAGAATAAGAAGAGCGAAGAAGATATATCCTGCTACGCTACTGGCACTTTTCTTAATTGTTCCCATTTTAGACATACGGTTAAAACGCTGCATACCCACTGCTTCGGCTCGTTTTTCAAGTCCTACAAAGACATGCTCAACAATAACTAATGTTCCTTCTAATAATAATCCAAAGTCTAATGCCCCCATAGAAATAAGGTTGGCTGGTAGTCCTTGAATTTTCAACATCACAATAGCAAATAAGAATGCAAGTGGAATTACTGAAGCCACAATGAATGTAGTTCTCCAGTTGTATAAAAAGATAAATACGATTAACGATACTAAAATAATTCCTTCAACAAGGTTTTTAGTTACAGTGTGAACAGTAGTATTTACCAAATCTGTTCTATCAATAATAGGAACAATCTCTACATTTTTAGGCAAAATACGCTCGTTTAGATCGGCAATTTTGTCTTTCAATTTTGAGATTACTTCACTTGGATTTTCTCCACGTAGCATAACTACGATTCCTTGAACTACGTCGTCTTCATCTTGAAAACCTACTTGTCCTAAACGAGGTTTAGCAGCTATAGAAACGTTTGCTACGTGTTTTACCAAGATAGGTGTGTTTCCTTTTACTTCAATTAGAATGTTTTCAATATCTTCTAAATTGTCCAATAGACCAACTCCACGAACTACATAAGCTTGATCTCCACGTTGAATAACATCTCCACCGACATTTATATTGCTTTTTTCAACTGCTTCATAGACATCAAGAGGCGATAAGTCGTAGTTAAGTAATTCTGTTGGGTTAATTTGAATTTCATAGATTTTTTCTTCTCCACCAAAGCTCACAACATCTGCGATGCCAGGTACAGACAGCAATTCTCTTTCTATTACCCAATCTTGAATAGAAGTAACCTCTTTGATTGGCAAATCACTTTTGATGATATATCTAAAGATTTCGCCTGTAGCACCAGATGGAGCTTCAATGTCATAGTCAGCACCTTCTGGTAGATCAACACTTCCCATACGGTTTGAGGCGTATTGCTGTGCGTAAAAGTCGTCAATCTCATCATTGAACAATACTGTTACAACAGATAATCCAAAAAGTGAGATAGAACGTACTTCTGCTTTGTTTGGAATGGTATTCATCTCCTTTGAAATAGGAAGAGTAATGAACTTTTCTATTTCCTCTGCACTACGACCTGGCCATTGGGTAATGATACGCGCTCTTGTGTTTGTAACATCAGGAAAGGCTTCGATCGGAGTGTGTATATAACTATAGATTCCTCCAAACAACAGAAGTAGTACTCCAAAAATAACAATGAAGGTATTTTTTAGAGAGAAGGAAACTATTTTTTGTACAAATTTTTGCATAATTAGCTAAGCTTTTAGAGATTATAAACTGTTGTTTAATTGCTCATATAGAAGTAACTCGTTTGTAGTTACTACTGTTTCATTTTCGTCAACACCTTCTGTGATATACGTGTATAAATCATTTTTAGAAGCAGGTGTTATCTTTTTGATTTCATAGTTGCATTCGTCTTTGTACACTACCACGTAATTTTGGTTGTTGTCAAAAACAATTGCATTGTTGGGAACAGCAAGGGCTTGGCCTTTATCCGTTTTTAATTGGATAACAACATCAGCTGCCATTCCTGGTTTTAGTTTCATCTCTTTATTATTAAGAACGATACGAGCTTTTACTACGCGTTCTTCACTATCAAATACTTGAGATACTTTAGATACGGTTCCTGAGAAGTATTCGTCAGGATAAGCTAACGTAGAAACTTTTACCTCTAAGTTTGGCTCAATATGTCTCATATTTGTAGCGTAAACATTAGCCATAATCCATACATCTTCTAAATTAGCAATGGTAAACAACGGTTCTTCTGCGCCTGCAGTAGTCATTCCTGTAGTTACATTTTTAGTAACGATATAACCAGATTGAGGAGCTGTAATTCTAAATACTCCAGCGTGATCAGCATTGTTGAATACAGCTAAATTGTTTTTAGCGGAGTTTAATTTGCTCTTTAATACATTGACATCTTCTTGAGCTTCAATCAATTCCTTTTGAGAGGCGATGCCGTCAGTAAACATTGATTCAACAGATTGTAATTCACGTTGAGCAACTTTTAATTCAGCTTCAGTTGACTTTAACTCATCGTAGAACTCGTTTAGTTCTGTACTTTTTATTTCAACAAGTAGTTGTCCTTTAGTTACATAATCTCCCAAAGAAAAATGTGTACCAACTACAATACCTTCTACAAGACTTGTGAAAGGGGTTGTTTTGTCTTGATTATAATCAACGTAACCATTTAAGGTTAAACTTTTTTCAATTGGTCTAAGTGTTACTTTTTCAAAAGTAAGTCCCTCTTTAATGCTTGCTGAAATGCAGTTTTGAGTTTCTTCTGTATTGTCTGCATTTTTAGTTTCTTTATTGCAGCTCACAAGGAACGCACTGAAAAGGGCAGCAGTTAATAAGGTGTATTTTGGCATAATTCTAATTGTTTTCATCTTATAATTCTTTTCCAATGGCAAACTGTAGTTTTTCATAGTGATCTGTTAGATCTTTTTTAGTTTCAAGTAATATTGTTTTATTGTCGATATAAGCTTCAACAAAATCTAAATATTCGATTAAGCTAACATTTCTCTTTTGAAAGTTTTTGTAGTAAGCCTCAAGAAGAGAGTCCAGTTGTTGCTCATAATCACTATCAATGTCTTTATAAAGCTCATTTGCGTGATAATAGTTTCTGAAAGCTTCTACGATTTCATTAGCCAATTCGTTCATCTTGTTTTTTGTTTCCAATTTGGCAATTTCAATGTCTAATTTTGCTTCTTTAATATTTCCCTTATTTCTATCAAAAATTGGAAGATCAAAAGAAAGTCCAAAACCAACAAAGTCTGTCATAATACCTCCACCGCGGTCGTAATCAACTCCTAATGTGATATCTGGTACTCTTTCTGCTTTTTCAATTTCAAGACGCTTAGCAGATTGTTTCTCTAAGTTTCTGCTTAAAAGTGCCTCTGGGTGCTCTTCTTGAGCAGTGATAATCCAATTCTCTAATTCAATTTCAGAAAGCTCTTTTTGTGGAACCGTTAAGGGGTCTGTAATAATGATATTTGTATAGCTTCCGATGTTTATAAAGTTTTTTAGCTCTTTTAATCCTTCTTCTAATTCATTATTAATAGAAAGTAATTCTTTTTTGAATTGAAGCTCAGCTGCTTTTAAACGGATGTATTCTGCTTGACTAATGTTTCCACTTTGCAATTGGTTTTTGTAAGCAACAATTAGCGATTTAGTATTCTCAATTTGCTTTTCAAACACCTTTTTTTGCTGTTGAAGTACTTGTAATTGAGTGAAAGTGTTTCTCAAGTCTAACTTAGTAGAGCGTAAGATGCTTTCAAACTCTTGTGTTTTTTCTTCAATAGTCAACTTTTGAAGAGCAATATTCTTACGGCGTTTACCACCTGTCTGAATAAGTTGTTCTAAATGAAAAGCGAATTGTTGTGACTCTCCCCAATTTCCAAAGATTGGTGGTTGTTCTTCAATATTAGAAGTTTTCCACAAGTTAACTTCCGCGATTTCAAAAGTAGGGTTGGGCCACAATCTTGCTTGTAATAGTTGTGCTTCTGCTTGTGATATCTCTAATTTCTTAGCAAGTATATCTAAATTTTGCTCTAAGAATAGTGCTTCTGCTTGCTCTTTAGAAAGTTGCAAGGTTGCACTATCGTTTTGCTGTGCAAAAGACATTGTCGTAATAATGCACGTTAATGTGAAAAAAATCTTCTTAAACATGGTTCTGATTAATTTGAGTGACAAATTTATTATCTGGTTGTTATAAGGTAATTTGAGTTTGATTAAATACAGATTAGAACAAGATTAGAATTCGATTAGAGAATTAGTTGTTCTTTTAATTGCTAAATAAAATCAACACAAATTTTAGTTTTACTTCCTGTTTATATTGTAATATTCAAAGAGGGTTATTCAAGAAATATGCCAAACGGTGAATTTTTAGAGGTCTTAAAATGACATTTTAAATATTAAAAATAAATTAGCGTGCTGAGGTGTTATCTAAAAAGATTAAACACTTGTTTTAATTTTAACAATAATGCATAAGGGCAAAATGAACTCAACTGGCTGAAAAAGCCTCAGTTGAAGTTGAGAGTTAATACTTATTTTAAAGTCAAATAAAATTTAATATTTAGTAAAGAAAACAAGAAGGAGTAACAAATAATGGGAGATAGGTATGGTACAGTTGCTATATTTTTGAGAGTGGTTTAAACTTTATGTACTATATGAGTCTTTTTTAAGTGACTTGTTTTTAGATATTTATATTCAAGTGGTATTTGTTTTATTCAATGGTTTCCGGATTAGATAAATAATCTATATAAGTATATTGTCTTTTTTGTTTAAAGAGATATGCGTTGAGATAGCAGTAGGAATATGTTTTAGACTCTTAGAGTTTAAGATATTAGAATTGAATAAATTAGTACATTTTATGGGGTTGTGAAATCTTCAATAAATCTTGTTTTTTATTAGTGTTTGTCTTTTTTTAAAAGAAGGAATTGAGCTTTGTAATAAGTGATTAAAAATGGTGAAGATTGACAAATAAAGATTGTTTTAAGAGCTAAATTACTTTTTGAACTAAAGAAAAAGGTACTATAAAGCTTTATAGTAAGTGTATTTAGTGATTATTAAATGTTAAAAAATATAAAATTATGGCGTTTATACTCTTGTTCTCTCCAAAAAAAATATGGTGCTATAGGGTTGTTTTTTTTATTCTTTTCTCTCAAGTTTTTTTGAATTCTTGTCTTAATATAATTTGTACAGTAAAAGCAGATATATAAAGTGTTTTTTAAGATGCTGTAAATCAATTTGATTGATTGTATTTTTTATAAATAGGGGTACTTATGGAGCTAATAAGTTACCTGTTCATTTTTTATACTAATTCAATTGAAAATTGTTAAAATTAAGTTCACGAAAAGTAGTTTTTGTGTATTGGCAAGGTAATTGTAATATTTCATGTAGATTTATTATTGCGAATTTTTATATATTATTAGTTATTTATTCTTTAAATATTGTGAATTATTAATATTGAAAATGTTTCGTAAGTGCTTATTTGTTGATGTAAGTGTTTATTTAAGAGCAATAGAGAGTTAAAGATGTCGAATCTATTTAAAACTATGAGATATGCAAAATGCAACTGCTGTTATTAAAAAATTGAAAAAGCTTTTAGGAATTAAAACAGATTTAGAATTGGCTACAATTCTGGATGTTAAGCCTAATACCATTTCTTCTTGGAAAAAGAGAAATAGTTTGCAATATGAAGGGTTAATTGCCCTTTGTAAAGAGAATAGAATTGATCTGAATGAACTATTCTTCAAGGATTCATCTTCTGTGTATAGTAATTCATTGCTAAAGAGAAAGGTAAAAATGATCTCAATTGAACATCATTTCGAATATTTCTTAGATGCAGATAAGACTTTAGCTGCGGCTCCAAGTTTCGTTTTTCCTACAACAGAGGAAGTTGATGTAGCATTTCAAGTTGCTCCAGAGAACATGTATCCAACATTGAAAGTATCATCTTACGTGATTACGAAAAAGATTGAAATTAGAGATATTCAACCTTGGCATTTATATCTGTTTTTACTTAAAGGCAAAGGGTTAATGACTTATCGTTTTAAAAGAGTGTTAGATAATAAGCATTTGCTGTTTATTAGTGATAATACGAATTTCGAGAACTTAGAAGTTGATCCTGCTGAAATCATGGAGATTTTCTGTATTAGAGGAGCTTTCTTGCCAAACTTTAAAGGAATAGGAGATATGATATAAAAATACTTGCCTATACTTCTGTTTGAAAGTGATTTGAAAACGCAGATGTTTATTTATTGTGAACGTTCTATCTGTTCTTTATATTTGAACAAAATTTGTATAGATGATACTTAAATCTGTTAGTTGGAAGAAATATTTGAAGGAGGAGTTTAATAAGCCTTATTTTAAGAGTTTAGAAGAAGTAGTGCAACATGCATATCAAACTACTGTAGTATATCCTCCTAAAGAAGATATTTTCAGAGCATTGGAGCTTGTTGATTTTGAGGATGTGAGAGTGGTTATTTTAGGACAGGATCCTTATCATGGTATGTTTCAAGCAAATGGGCTTTCTTTTTCAGTAAATAAGGGAGTTAAGTTACCTCCAAGTCTTGTGAATATATACAAAGAGTTGGAAACAGACTTAGGTATTCGAAATCGCCATGGAGATTTAACTTCTTGGGCAGAGCAGGGGGTGTTGTTGTTGAATGCAACATTAACTGTAGAGCAAAAGAAAGCTGGTTCTCATCAAAAGATGGGGTGGGAAATTTTTACAGATAAAGTTATTTCTTGTTTAGCTGAACAAGCAGAGGGAATTGTATTTATTCTTTGGGGAAGCTATGCACAGAAGAAAGGAAAGAATATTGATAGAGAGAAGCACCTTGTGATAGAAACTGCTCATCCATCTCCTTTATCCGTTTATCGTGGTTTTTATGGCAGTAAGCCTTTTTCGAAAACAAATGACTATTTGGTGTCAAAAGGGTTTCCTGTTATTAATTGGGAGGTATAACTGATATGTTTTGCTTCAGTTAGCTATTTTTTCTGAAGAAGTAGAGAGGTAGTTGTAATCAATTAATACTATAAATGTTATATAGCAATAATAGTATTTATAAGGAGGATAAGATAATGATATGTAGTTAGCTTGTAATTGCATAATTAAATATATGTTCGTTGCTGTAACGAATGAAATAGAGTTTATAAAAAATAGTAAGGATGTCTGAACAAGGCATCCTTTTCTTTTTAGAAAGAACTTGAAAAGTTTAGTGAGCTTGCTTCTTGTTATAGGAAGTATAATTGATTTTTTAGAGATATGCTTGAAATTTATAAACTTAACAAAAAGCATAGTTAATTTGAGTGAGGAGTTTTGTTTATGGTATAGTCTTTTAGGTTTTATTTCCAGTAATCTTATTTATTATGTAGTAAGATTGTTTAATTAAGTTTGTAGAATGTATTTGTTGTTTTAACATTTTATCTTCTTTTTGTGAATTTTAGATTATTTATGTATCACTTTGTGTGATTGTAGTTATTTATGTGTTAATTTTTAATATATTTTATGTGTTTTTTATTTTGTGGTTTAGATTTTTTTTAGATATTTGGCTCATAAAATCAAAAAAATCATGAAAAGTAATTTATTAAAAGTGATAACTATTAGTAGTTTATCAGTAGTAGGAGGACTTATGTTCTCATGTTCAAGTGATGATAATTCATCTATTCCAAAAGCTAAAGAAACAGGAAGTGAAGTTTTATCGAAGCATGTTTGGATAACTACAGAAGTTAAAGACAATAATGGGAAAAAATTGGATTTAACTACAATGCCTGCAGCAATGTATGTTGGGTATGCTTATTATAAACCTGATGGGACATTTAGAATTGTCGACTTAAAAGATCAGCCTAAAATGTATGGGGAATGGACTTTAAGTGATAACGATACTAAGAGAAACTTAGTGGTTTATAAAAGTGATAACTCTGTTGCGTACAAAAGAACAGTTGATTTATTGGCATTGAACAATAATGTATTCACTTATCAAATTGCTGATGGTAATAATGCTTCTATTCTTTATGATGTTGAGCACAAGCCTGTTACTAATCATCCAGAACCAAAAACTCCTGCTGAAGTTTTAGCATCAGTAGAATGGGCAACAACTAAGGTATGGGATATTACAAATGGAGTAGAAGGTGCTCCTGAATTAGATAAAACTCAAGCGCCAGCTGCTAATTATTCAGGAGATGCTTATTATGTAAACAATAACGGTAATGCGTATTTTCCAAAAGCAAAAGATGGTGTTTACTCTAATGGAACATTCAAAATAACAGCTTATGGGGATAAGGAAGCTGTTCGTTCACAAGGAGATTGGTATGTTTCTGTTGATGGGAAAGAAAGATTATTAACTGCAAGAAATGCTGAAGGTGGTGTAGCTTGGACAAGAGCTGTACCAATTGTTGAATTAACGGCTACAAAATTTACGTATGATATTACTATTCCGGTAAATGATGTTGAGACTACATTAAGAGTGGAACACGAGCCAATTAAAAAGTAATCAATCTTATCATATAATAGCAGTTGATGTTTTATAGGTATTGAGCAAAGTAAAACCTGTCAATAGATGGGTTTTACTAACTTTTGGTCATGACAATTAAATGTGATTTAGTAAATTAGTTAATTAAAAAGAGGGTGTTCATTTTGAACACCCTCTTTTACATTTTTCTTAAAAGCTCAAAACTAAAGTTTTCTTCGTTTTAATTCTGTCTCGATTAAATCAAGTTCTCTGTTTGTTTGACCTGCAACAGATGTATTTTCTTCTGCTCTACGAATCAAATAAGGAATAACGTCGCGCACTGGTCCAAAAGGCAAGTATTTAGCTACGTTATATTGTTCTTTTGCTAAATTGAAACTGATGTTATCACTCATTCCGTAAAGTTGACCAAAGAATAACTTTTTGTCGTTATGAGAAATATTGTGTTTTTTCATCAAATCCATGATTAAGTAAGAACTCTTCTCATTGTGTGTTCCAGCGAATAAAGCCATGATGTCAGCGTTTTCAATCATGAATGTTACTGCTGCATCATAATTAATATCGGTAGCTTGTTTGTCTACACATATAGGAGATTTGTATCCTTTTTGAGCTGCGCGTTCTCTTTCAACTTCCATGTATGCTCCACGAACTACTTTCATACCTACGTGAAAACCTTCTGCTTTCGCAATTTGATGCAAGTCTTTTAAATATTGTAAACGATCCCAACGATATAATTGTGCTGTGTTATAGATAAGTGCTTTCTCTTTGTTGTACTTGCGCATCATATCTAAACAAATTTCGTCAGCTGCTTCTTGCATCCAACTATGTTCAGCATCAATTAAAAGTAATACGTCATTGTCGTAAGCGAATTTACAAGCCATGTTGAAACGGTAAACAATGCGTTCCCATTCTTTTTCTTCTTCAGCTGTAAATGTAGCTTTCTCTCCTTTTTTTACAAACATGTCGAATCTACCGAAACCTGTTGGTTTGAATACAGCGAAAGGAATTGCATCTGGACGTTGTTTTCCAAATTCAATCGTTTTTAATGTCATATTCAATGCAGCGTCGAATTGTTCTTCTGTTTCTTTCCCTTCAACAGAGTAGTCTAAAACTGAAGCAACTCTACCTTTACCATACATGTTGTCAACTACAGATAAACAATCTTCCTCACTGATACCACCACAAAAATGGTCGAATACAGTAGAACGAATTAATCCTGTAACAGGAAGGTGTGTTTTAATTGCAAAATTTGCAAGCGCAGACCCCATTTTTACAAGTGTAGGTTTGCTGATCATCTTAAAAAGAAAGTGTGCTCTTTTTAGTTCGTTGTTGTTTTTTAGTGCAAAAGCAACTTCTGTATTGTTAAATAATTTTTCCATTATAAAAACTAAAATCGTTACGCAAATATAAATACTCTTTTAGTAATTATTTAGTATAATTTAAATTTATGTTATGATATTTCAAAAAACAAAGAGTATGAGGTATTTGAAATGATTTTAATTTAAATAAATATGCCGTTTTGAGGCATATTTCTGTCTTATTTAGTGGGGATTTTAAATAATTATGCTTTAGTTTGTGTAAGTAAAAAGGAAAGAAATGAAAAGAATCGAAGCTGAAAAATATGACATTTTATTTGGTGCAGAAGCATATCAAGAATTAGGGGATTATCTAAATAAGGAGGAGTACTCAAAGATTTTTATCCTTACAGATTCAAATTGTTATGATCATTGTTTACCGTATTTTTTAGCTAATCTACCAACTGAAATACCTTTTGAAATAATAGAGGTAGAGGCAGGTGAGGAGTTTAAGACATTGGATACTTGTTCTGGGGTTATTCAAACAATGCTTGAACTTGGTGGAGATAGAAAGAGTATCATTATAACATTAGGAGGTGGTGTAGTTACTGATATGGGAGGTTTTATCGCTTCTATATATATGAGAGGTATTGACTTTGTAAATATACCAACTACTTTGCTATCTATGGTTGATGCATCCGTGGGTGGAAAGACTGGAGTTGATTTAGAGGGGATTAAGAATTGCATAGGAAGCTTTGTAATGCCGAAAATGGTTGTAGTAGATGTTAAGTATCTTGAAACATTAGAAGCACGTCAGATAAAGGCCGGATATGCTGAGATGTTGAAACACGGTCTTATTTATGATGAAAAGTATTATGACTATTTAAAAGATATTGCAAATATTGACTTTAATGATATTGAGGTTTTAATTCATCACTCAGTTGTAATTAAAAATGCTGTTGTGCAAGAGGATCCAAAAGAAGCAGGTTTGCGCAAGATTTTGAACTTTGGACATACAGTAGGGCATGCAATTGAGAGTTATTATTTGACACAAGAGGATAAGAAAACACTTTTACACGGAGAAGCTATTGCGATCGGTATGGTTGTTGAGGCTTATATTTCTACGCAATTGAATGGTTTTCCATTGGAGCAATATGAAGATATAAAAGGCTGTATTCACGAGATTTTTGGGAAAGAAGATATTGATAGAAAAGACTATGAATTTATATTAGAATGGGCTAAGTTTGATAAAAAGAATTATAGCGGAAGTATTCGCAGTGTTTTATTAAGTGAAATAGGGCAGGCAATTTACGATATTGAAGTTAGTAAGGAATTGATTGAGAAAGGCTTGGATGAATATTCGAAATAAGTTCTAAAATCAATTACTTTTTAGTTTTTCATTACAATATTTTGTTACATTTGCGCTCGTGAAAATAGATGTTTTATATATTAGATTTTGTGTGGAATCGAAGCACAAAGTAAGACGTTTCGTCCGAAGGCAAAGGACGAATTTCGTATATAGCATTATTAAATATTTGAAGGAAACTTGTAAATTTTTTAGATATAGTAACAAGTTACCCATAGTATTTGCTAATATAAGAGTTTGAAATGCGGATAATATTTCGTATAATCAAATTTGTTAACCTATATTATTAAAGATATTTTACCATGAATACAAAATACGCTGATTTAATCAATCAAACATTTTACTTCCCTCAAGAGGAATTCAAATTAAATAAAGACAACTTACAGTTTCACAATATAGATTTAATGGGATTAGTTGAAAAATACGGTACTCCATTAAAATTCACTTATTTACCTAAGATTTCTGAAAACATCAACAATGCAAAAGAGATGTTCAGAAAAGCAATGGAAAAGAATAAGTATAAAGCAAATTATTACTACTGCTATTGTACTAAAAGTTCTCACTTTTCTTATGTATTAGATGAAGCTTTTAAAAATGATATTCACGTAGAGACTTCTTCTGCATTTGATGTAAACATTGTGGAAAAGTTATTAGATGCTGGAAAGATTAATAAAGATACTTTTGTAATCTGTAACGGGTTTAAACGTGAGCAGTATATTGATAATATTGCTCGATTAATCAATACAAGACATGAGAATACTGTGCCTATTATTGATAACTACGAAGAACTTGATTTACTTCAAGAGCAAATAGACAAGAAGTTTAAAATTGGTATTCGTATTGCATCTGAAGAAGAGCCTAAATTTGAGTTCTATACTTCTCGTTTGGGAATTGGATATAAAAGTATCTTGCCTTTCTATAAGAAGCAAATCGCTGACAACCCTGGTGTTGAATTAAAAATGTTACACTTCTTCATTAATACTGGTATTAGAGATACGTCTTACTACTGGAATGAGTTGTTGAAATGTTTAAAAGTGTACATCTCTTTGAAAAAAGAATGTCCTACATTAGATAGTTTGAATATTGGTGGTGGTTTCCCTATCAAGAATTCATTAGCTTTTGAATTTGATTATCAGTACATGGTTGATGAGATTATCAATCAAATTAAAATATCTTGTGAAGAAGCAGATGTAGATGTTCCTAATATCTTTACAGAGTTTGGATCATATACAGTAGGTGAGAGTGGAGGAGCTATCTATGAAATTTTGTACCAAAAACAACAAAATGACAGAGAGAAATGGAATATGATTGACTCATCTTTCATTACAACTTTACCTGATTCTTGGGCGATTAATAAAAAATTTATTATGTTGCCTGTAAATAGATGGAACGACTCTTATGAGCGTATTCTTTTAGGTGGATTGACTTGTGATAGTGATGACTACTACAACTCAGAACAAAACTTAAATGCTATTTATTTACCAAAATATAACAAAGAGAAACCATTGTATATTGGATTCTTTAATACAGGTGCTTACCAAGATACGATTGGTGGTTTTGGTGGTATTCACCACTGTTTAATTCCTCAACCGCGTCACATCTTAATTGATAAAGATGAGAATGGCATTATTGGAACTGAGTTGTTCTCAGAGCAACAAACAGCAGAACAAGTATTAGAAATTTTAGGATACAACAAATAAGAATTATAAATAATAAAAATATAATAAAATGAGTAAAGGACCGATTAGTCAGTTTATTGAGCATAATTACAGACACTTTAATGCTGCTGCTTTAGTTGATGCTGCAAAAGGATACGAAGCGCATCTTGATGCTGGAGGGAAAATGTTGATTTCTATGGGTGGTGCTATGAGTACTGCTGAATTAGGAATTTCTTTAGCGGAAATGATCCGTCAAGATAAAGTTCAAATTATCTCTTGTACAGGTGCAAACTTGGAAGAAGATGTAATGAACTTAGTAGCTCATTCACACTATAAAAGAGTACCTAACTATAGAGATTTAACTCCTGAGCAAGAAAGAGAGTTATTAGATAATCACTATAATAGAGTTACTGATACTTGTATTCCTGAAGAGGAAGCATTCCGTAGATTGCAAAAACACTTAGAAGATGTTTGGCATGCTGCTGAAGCTAAAGGTGAGCGTTATTTCCCACATGAATTCTTATACCAAGTGGTTAACTCTGGTGTATTAGAGCAATACTACGAGATTGATCCTAAAGATTCATGGATTGTAGCTGCTGCTGAAAGAAATATTCCAATCGTATGTCCAGGATGGGAAGATTCTACTTGTGGAAATATCTTTACTTCTAACGTAATTAAAGGTAATTTAAATGTTCATACAGTTAAGTCTGGTATTGAATATATGATTTATTTGACTGAGTGGTACCGTGCAAATTCAGGTGGTCATGGAGTAGGTTTCTTCCAAATTGGAGGAGGTATCTCTGGAGATTTCCCTATTTGTGTTGTTCCAATGATGTACCAAGATTTAGAGTGGGAAGATGTTCCTTTCTGGTCTTATTTCTGTCAAATTTCTGATTCAACTACATCTTATGGATCTTACTCTGGAGCTGTTCCAAACGAGAAGATTACATGGGGTAAATTAGATGTTGATACTCCTAAGTTTATTGTAGAGTCTGATGCTACTATCGTTGCACCATTGATTTTTGCATATATTCTTGGAAACTAAACAAATAACCGATAGTAAATTAAATTAATTTTTTATTTGTTAATTTCGATTTTGCTATTACATTTGAAACAGAAATAAAGCAATAACAAAGAATGAAAAGAGTAATTGTTGATTACGCAAAATTGACGAACGAAATTTTGACACTTTTAGTGGAAAAATTTCCTGATGGATATGATGACGCAGATATAGTTCGTTTTAAAAATATTAAAAACGAAACAGTGGAAGCAGTTGAAGTAAGAACTGAAGACACTATATATTTAGTTAAAGTAAGTACTAAGTTAGCAGATAGAATTGAAAACTTCGACGACGAAGAAGAGGATTTCGTAGATACTGCAGATGACTCGTTAGATGCATTGAAAGACTTAGAGATTGCTGACGAAGAAGATTAACAAGAGATCGATATAAAAAAACCACTCGCAAGGGTGGTTTTTTTATTTGTATTTGCAAATAGATTCTAAACTTCTATTATTTTGAATATATTTGCAGACGTTTAAAAATGACAATAGAATCAAAAATATGAAAGCAGGTATTGTAGGATTGCCAAATGTGGGTAAATCAACGTTATTTAATTGTTTATCTAATGCAAAGGCTCAAAGTGCAAACTTTCCTTTCTGTACGATTGAACCAAATATTGGAGTGGTAAATGTACCAGATCCAAGATTATTGAAATTAGAGGAATTGGTTAATCCAGAACGCGTTTTGCCTGCTACTGTTGATATTGTAGATATCGCGGGTCTTGTAAAAGGAGCAAGTAAAGGAGAGGGACTTGGAAACCAGTTCTTAGGAAACATTCGCGAGTGTAACGCTATTATTCATGTGTTACGTTGTTTTGATAATGATAACATTATTCACGTTGATGGAAATGTAAATCCTATTCGTGATAAGGAGACTATCGATATTGAATTACAGTTAAAAGATTTAGATACAGTAGAAAAACGTTTAGAGAAAGCTAAAAAAGCTGGTAAAACGGGAAATAAAGAAGCATTAGCTGAGGCTGATTTATTAGGTCGAATCAGAGAAGTGTTATTAACTGGTAAATCTGCACGTGTTGTAGAACCTAAAAATCAAGATGAAGAGGCTTTAATTGAAGATTTTCAATTAATTACTTCTAAGCCTGTATTGTACGTTTGTAACGTAGATGAAGGAGCTGCTGTTGATGGTAATGCTTATGTTGAGCAAGTAAGAGAATTAGTGAAAGATGAGAACGCAGAGGTTATTGTTTTAGCTGTTGGAACTGAAGCTGACATTACAGAGTTAGAAAGTTATGAAGAGCGTCAAATGTTCTTAGAGGATTTAGGTTTATCTGAACCAGGTGTTTCTAAGTTAATTCGCTCAGCTTACAAATTATTAAACTTACAGACTTATTTTACAGCTGGAGTTAAAGAGGTAAGAGCTTGGACTATTAAAGTAGGTGATACTGCACCGCAAGCTGCAGGAGTAATTCACTCTGACTTTGAGAAAGGTTTTATTAGAGCTGAAGTTATTGGATATGACGATTACGTTGCATTTGGTTCTGAGGCGAAAGTAAAAGAAGCTGGTAAATTAAGAGTGGAAGGGAAAGAATATATCGTGAAGGATGGTGATGTAATGCATTTCCGTTTTAACGTATAATCTTAACGCAAGATATTTTAGAGAGAGAGAAGCATTGTGCTTCTCTTTTTTTTTCTCGGATTGTTATTTGGTTAATATTTTATCAGGTCTGAGAGTTGGTAGTTTTCTAAAAGTTTAAACAGCTTTTACGGTAGCGGATAGGTGGGCTTTATGCTTTTCTATTAAAGTAGTATTCTAATTACCTTTGCTTTAAACTTTTTAAATAGTGATAGCTTATTTAAAGTAGCTGCTTTATGGTTTTGATTATTGAATTTTCAGATTGCTTTCATAAAGAAATGAAGTGTGCTTTAGGTAGTAAATGATATTATACAATAGCATTTGATAGTAAAAGAGGTCAAAGTAACAGCTTAATGACTTATGTGATAGTAATGATATTATAGGTGTTTTACGACGATTATATGTGTGTCAGCTTGACTGTATTTGACAGAGACAAGAACCTTTTATAAGTGTAAGTCAAGTCTTGGAAGCTTATATTTTATTTAATACAGTGTGCATTGTATGTGTTTTGCTTACATTGAACAAAGAGATAATGTATATCAGTTTTAGCAGTTCTTCATTGTAAATGCTTTTGATATACTGTATTAGTGTATTGTTTGTAATAATTGATGTTCAATAGAAAACTGTTAAAATCTTTTGTGTAATTTTGAGCAAGATTTCAAAAATAAAGATAATTAAGTGAGATAATAAATATCTTACTCTCAATGATTAGCAAATTTGAAATCATTAATTTATCTTATCTATCTAATAAATAATAATTTAGACATTTTATGGGGGCTGTGAACTTGAAGCTTGTAAAGAAAATATTTGAACTTTTAAAGAAATCGGTGTTTGACTTTTTAGATGATAATGCGATGAAGTTTAGTGCTGCATTGTCATATTATACTATTTTTGCCTTACCGCCTTTAATGATTCTAATAATTTCTGCAAGTAGCTTTTTTGTAGAACAAAATGATGTAGCTAATTTCTTTTATGATCAATTAACGAGCTTAGTTGGGCCTAATGCAACAGAAGAGGTTAAAGTTGCGATGAGCAATGTTGAGTTTAGTAAGAAAGGAAATATTGCAACGATAATTGGAGTAGCTATGTTATTATTTAGTGCCTCAGGGGTGTTTGCAGAGATTCAGAGCTCGATAAACTATATTTGGGGTATTGCAGCTAAACCAGACAAAAGTATCGTGAGATTTATTAAAAACAGGTTATTATCTTTTGCAATGATTGCGTCTGTTGGATTCGTGCTTTTAGTTAGTTTGTTTATCAACTCAATGATAAGTTTGCTAAATGGTTATCTAAGTGAATTTTTTGCAGAAGAAACGATTTACTTCGTTTATTTATTGAATAATGTAGTTGTGTTTTTTGTAATTACAATTCTGTTCATGCTAATCTTTAAAACATTGCCAAATGGAAAGATTAGATGGAAAGATACGATCGTAGGAGCAGGGTTTACAGCTGTGTTATTTATGATAGGTAAATTTGGTATTGGCTTATACTTGGGTAATACAACTTCAATGTCTTTATACGGTGCGGCAGGGTCAATTATCGTAATGTTAGTATGGGTTTATTACTCGGCAATGATACTTTATTTCGGAGCTGAATTCACAAAGAATTATACAGAATTTTTTGGAAGAAAGATTATTCCTGGAGAATATTCTGTAGAAATACGTAAAAATGTTGTAAAAGATTCTTTAGAAGCTAACAGTAGCGAGTAATTCCTCAAAAACTGTAGATAGACAATTTTTATTTTAAGCTAAATAGTAGTATTTTAGCGCAAATTCCTATGTTTTTTATGCAAGATCAAAATCAATATACTGAAGATAATATTCGTTCTTTAGATTGGAAGGAAC
>JASLGC010000340.1 GCA_030150335.1 Flavobacterium sp. | reverse complement strand
TCAGCTTAATTACTATGGATACATCATTATCAATTTCATACTTAATTCAAGAGCCAAAAATTAAGAAAGACAAGAATCCTTTAATCTTACTACTTCACGGTTATGGAAGTAATGAAGAAGACTTGTTTTCTTTTGCCTCTGAATTGCCAGAAGATTATTACGTAATCTCTGCACGTGCACCCTATCCTGTTCCTCCTTACGGACATGCATGGTATGCGATACACTTTGACGCAGATGCTAATAAGTTCTCTGACGACAACCAAGCTATCGAATCAAGAGACTTAATCGTTAAGTTTATAGATGAGTTAGTAGCTAAGTATCCTATTGACGCAAATGATATCAACTTAGTTGGTTTTAGTCAAGGATCTATTTTAAGTTATGCTATTGCCCTTTCATACCCTGAAAAGATAAATAAGGTAGTTGCTTTAAGTGGTTACTTTAATAAAAACATTATCAAAGAAGGATTTGAAAATGGAAATATAAGCAAACTAAAGTTCTTTGTATCTCACGGAACAGTAGATCAAGTAATCCCTGTAGATTGGGCAAGACAAACACCTACTATTTTGAAGAGCTTGAACATCGAACACGAATACAAAGAATATCCAGTAGGACACGGAGTTCACCCATTGAACTTTGCAGATTTTAAAAAGTTCCTATTACAGAAATAATCATAAAAAAAGGCTGATAAATTAATTATCAGCCTTTTTTTTATTCATCTTCTTCAGGTAGTAAATCCGAATTAATAACTTTTAATTCCACTGTCTTAGCAGCCGTGAACTTTACTTCACCTTTATATTTTAAAACTAAGTTGTTGTCTGTTTCTAACTCCCACCCATCCTTAGTATATAATTTCTTTTGCTTAGTTTGGTCTAACAATAGACCGCCTGTTTTATTTGGCAAGAAAATCTCTGCTTCTTTTTTATTTTCAGAGAATAATACAAAACAACTCACATCGTTGTCTTCCAATTCATTCTCCTCCATACTGTCCTCGTCTAATCCTATTGGATTCAATCGAAAACCTTTTTCAAAAATACGCACACAATCTTCTTCGATTGAACTCCACTTATACCCAGCGGTATAAGCACATCCGTGTTCATCTTCGTCATCGGAAACAATAGTACGGCTACCGTTTGATATAACAACCTCCTTATTTGTTTCACTTTTGTCTTCTTTTAATATAAAATTGCACGATGCTAAACAGAAGCATATTAGTGCAGTTAAACTCAAAGATGTTTTCATATTAATAAGTGCTATGGTTTATTTAGTAGGATATAAAATCGTATCAATGGTTTTAAACTCAGTAGGCTTATCTTCTGAGAAAAAATATTTAATCAATACCTCACCGTGAATTGCACCAGCGTAAAAATCAGCAATTATCCATCTATGGTTAATGATTTTCACTTTGTTGATAATACATTTATCCTCGTTTATCTTACCGTAAGGTACTAAAGGATTTCCGTTGGCTTGGTGATTTAATGCTAATATCTCCTCTTTGATTTGAACCAAATTCTCATCTATTCTCTTATAATCGAAATACTCTTGCGCGTCTTCGTTATTTTCCAAAGAAAAGTAATTTGCTTCATCATACTCTTTTACTACTTGCTTTAAAGAATCTCGCACGATGTCAATTCTCTTATGTGCAATTTCTATCTTCTTCTCCTCCATCTTGTACATGTTCTTGTTGTTTGCGTAAAACAAGACCATAATCACAATTGAAAACAAAAATAAATAGAAGAATGCCTTATGTCTCATAATGATATGTAAATTTAAATATTTATTCGTAAATTGTCATATGCCAAATATACATTATTTGGAAGAATTGCAGAGACTTCTTCGTGAAAACCTAAATCTTGTGCTATATGTGTTAAGTATGTTTTCTCAGGTTGTACCTTCTCAATGAAAGCCAATGACTCTGCTAAACTAAAGTGTGTTGGATGCTCCTTAATACGCAAGGCATTTACTATCAAAACCTTACACCCTTTAATCTTTTCTATCTCCTCATCTGATACATACTTAGCATCCGTAATATAGACTAAATCCCCAAAGCGATATCCGTAAATCGGTAAAGGTCCATGCATAATATCAATCGGAACAATTGTCTTGTCTTTTACGTCAAACTCTACATTTGACTTCACAATATGCTCTACAACGCTTGGTGCGCCTGGATATCTGTTCTCTTTTGTAAAGATGTACTCATAACGCTTTTCTAAAGCAGTCATTACTCTTTTTGAAGCATAGAGTGGCATTGGTCCGTGAAGTATGCTTAAAGGACGTATTTCATCAAGCCCTGCTATATGGTCTGCATGCTCATGGGTAAAGAGAATGGCATCTAAATAACTACAGCCCGCTGTCAACATTTGTTGCCTAAAATCAGGACCACAATCCACCAAAATAGTAGTATCGTCCCATTTTATTAAAACAGAAGTTCTCAATCTTTTATCTCTTTGATCTTGACTATTAGCTACCGGATGATCAACCCCAATAATAGGAATACCCTGTGAGGTTCCCGTTCCCAAAAAATATACTTCCAAAACGCTATAAATTTTCCACAAAAATAAGGTTTATCTTTTTTTGTTGTACGATATTTGTTAGGTTTGTTTAAAATAGCTTACAGATGAAAAAATTTGCAGAAGATTTAGTATTAGAAGGAGATAGAATTATAGAGCATCAGCCTGCCATATCAGACAAAGCTCTTCGCATTAACTTAAATAATAATATATACGGAACATTCGCAGAAATTGGAGCAGGACAAGAGACTGTTCGTCATTTCTTTAGAGCTGGGGGTTCTTCAAGAACAGTTGCTAAGGCAATGTCTGCTTATGATAAAGTATTTAGTGACGCTATTTACACCGTTGAAGAAGACGGGAGATATGTAACAGAAAGTCGTCTAATTAAAATGTTGGACTACGAAACAAAGAAAATTGAGGATCGCTTGGTGAGAGCTGAAAACCCTACAAAAACTTTCTTTAGTTACGCAAATACAGTTGCTACAATTGACTACTCGAAAAAGAACAAAGGTCACGGTTGGGTAGGTATTATGTTTCAAGGTGAATCTGATCAAGAATACAGTAAGATTGTACTTCACATTCAATTCAAAGAAACTGATTCTAAACTACAACAAGAAACCTTAGGTATATTAGGAGTTAACTTGATTTATGGTGCATATTACCAACATCACGATCCTAAAAAATTAATCTATAGCCTTTACGACCACATTGATAAAGACCAAATTGAGATTGACAGTATCAACTTCTCTGGTCCATTATTTGAAAAAGTTGACAATCGCTTGATGAGTTTACTTTTAGTTAAAAACGGAATGACGGAAGCGGTTATGTTTAGCCCTGACGGACGTAGTATATTACCTGCAAATGCACTATACAAACAAAATATTTTAGCATTAAGAGGTAGCTACAGACCCGTAACTATTGTAAACATGAACTTATACAAGAAATCACTTGCTAAGTTTATGTCAACGAATAACTTGTCTGAAAACAATACTAAAGTTGTTTTTGAGATTACACTTTCTAACTTATTATCTGAGGGTGAATTAGATGAAATCGATTTCTTACACAGAGCTGATTTACTTTGTTCGTTAGGACAAACGGTAATGATTTCAAACTACCAAGAGTACTACAAACTAACGGAATACTTCTCTAAGTACACTGACCAAAAAATTGCATTAGCAATGGGTGTTAGTAGCTTGTTGAACATTTTTGAAGAGAAATACTACAAGCACTTGACAGGAGGAATCTTAGAAGGACTTGGTAAGTTGTTTAGAAATGACATGAAGATTTTCTTGTACCCTATGCTTAATGAAGAAAATCAAATCGTTGATTCTACAAACTTAAAAGTGGACTTACATATTAAAGAGCTTTATAAATTCTTTAAAAAGGCTGAGCAAATCATTGATATTGACGATTACCAAAAAGAGAATTTATCTATCTTTTCAAGAGATGTTCTTAAACTTCTACAACAAAATCAAGAAGGATGGGAAGATAAATTACCTGAGGGTATTTCTAAAATTATCAAAGAAAAAGAACTTTTCGGATACAAGAAAAAATAATACACAAAAGGAGGTCAATGACCTCCTTTTTCTTTACCTATTACTTGATACTATCACAATATTCTTTTAGTATTTCTTCTCTGAATTTTGGATGTGCAATTTCTGCCATTGCGTGCACACGTTGCTGTAACGTTTTACCATATAAATCAGCTACCCCATACTCTGTTACTATATATTGCACATGAGCTCGAGTAGTAACTACACCTGCTCCTTGCTTCAAGAAAGGAACTATTCGATTGATACCTTTATTACTCACAGAAGACAGCGCAATAATAGCTTTTCCTCCTTTGCTCAAAGAAGCCCCTCGTACGAAATCCATCTGCCCGCCTACTCCTGAATACATTTTAGTTCCTATTGAATCTGCACATACCTGTCCTGTTAAGTCTACTTCTAACGCAGAATTGATTGCTACCATTTTTGGATTTTCTCGAATGATAGATGTATCGTTTACAAAACTTGATTCTTTCAAGACAATAAACGGATTGTTGTCTACAAATTTATACAAGCGTTCAGAACCCAATAAAAAAGTCGCCAATGCTCGTCCTTTTGCTATTGTTTTTTTAGAACAATTAATTACGCCGCTTTCAATTAAATCAATCACCCCGTCAGAAAACATCTCTGTGTGTAATCCCAAATCTTTATGATTGCCTAATTGTGCCAATACAGCGTTTGGAATATTTCCAATTCCCATTTGCAAAGTACTCTCATCTTCAATCAACTCTGCAATAAATCCACCTATCTTAGCCTCTATATCAGTAATAGCTGCTGGCTCGGAAGCGTGTATTGGACAATGGTGCTCTACAGCCATATCAATTTTTGAAATATGTAGCACGCTATCTCCAAACGTTCTTGGCATAAAGGAATTAACCTGTGCTATAACTATTTTCCCACATTCCATTGCGGCTACTGTTGCCTCTACAGATACCCCAAGTGAGCAGAAACCATGTTCGTCAGGTGGGGAAACTTGTATTAGCACAACGTCTAAAGGTAAAGCCCCTTTTCTGAATAAATTGGGAATTTCACTCAAAAAGACTGGCGTATATGAACCGTTACCTGCTGCTATTGTATGTCGAACATTTTTTCCTATAAATAAAGAGTTCACATGGAAACTATCTGCTAATGCTGGGTCTGCATAAGGCGCATCTCCTTCTGTGTGAATATGGCAGAACTCAACATTGCGCAACTCCTCTGCTCTTTCTGTAATTGCTTTAGTTAATATATTTGGAGTTGCCGCAGCTGCATGTACGTAAACTCTATCTCCAGATTTTACAACCTTTGCCGCTTCTGACGCTGATACATACTTCATAATTATTTCATTTTACACCTAATTTCGTTGAAATCAGGTTAGTTAAACAATAGACAAAATACACTTTTTAAACTTATTTTTATATGATAGAGATTAGGGTTACCAAAATATATTCGACTTTTAATAACCATAAATTCGCATTAGCTAACTTTTTCTTTCTTACTTCATTGCAATATATAACTTTCTATTACACAGTTTTTTAAAAATGACTCATTTGCATCAACAATCCTTCGTTTTGTCATCATCTGACCCAATACGCCTCATTAAAAACAACTCATTTAACACTACATTCTACATAACAAATTGACAATCTAAGAGTCTATTAAATGGCCATCTTTATTGCATTGATTTTCATGTGCTAAATAATTCCATTCGATTTCATTTGGTTAGAAGACTTCTTAGCGAATAAATACCAATTATACCACCATTAAACCTTTTCTTAGACTTCCCAATAAAATCATATTTACTTAATTTTATAAGACTTACGCTAAATTTAGACTTACAAAAGCGCATTTTCAGCCTTTTCATTTGTTCTAAAAGCATCTCATTTACCATCTATTTTTACTAAGAACTTATCGTTATATATTTAGCTATTCTCATAAGATGTTAGCATTTAAAATGCTCCACCTTTTGCCCCTATCACTAAGTTAGCCATGCTCATCAAAACAGATTTTAGAGACTCACCCTGTGCTTTAATTATCACTTTGAGATAAATAATACGTTATAACTTACTGCAACGACTTGTATATTTTTAACTGCCATTTGTACAACTTTTCATTTGAAAAGGATTATTAATTCAAATAGTAGTATTTTTGTATTCAATCTCATTTACAAAGAATGACATCAATAAACAAAAAGACATTACAAGATTTAGAATTCAATACTGTTTTAGAAACTGTTTCTGCACTCTGTGTTACGGAAGCTGGTAAAGAAGCAGCTATGGAAATCGGCCCATATAAAACGGAAGAAGCTACTATTCAGTCATTAAAACAGACTTCGGAATACGTTTCTTCTTTTACTAATAACAACATTATCCCTAATCATTACTTCGATGGAATTAACTACGAATTAAAATTTTTGGGTATTGAAGATAGTTTCCTTGAAGTTAGTAGCTTCAAGAAGATTTTCACATTAACAGAAACAACACTTGCATTGCTTGTTTACTTAAAGAAATTTGAAGAGTATTACCCTAATTTATACCAAGAAGCAATAGAACTTCCCCTTGAGAAAAGCATCTTAAAGGAGATTGAAAACGTGTTGGATAAATATGGAGAAATAAAAGATAACGCTTCTCTTGACTTGATGAATATTCGCAAGAATATAAACTTGGTAAGAGGAAAAATAAACCAGAGTTTTGGCTCTGCTTTATCGCAATACAATAGTGCTGGTTATCTTGATGACATCCGCGAAACAGTGGTTGAAAACAGACGTGTGTTGGCTGTAATGGCAATGCATAGACGCAAGGTAAAAGGTAGTGTACTTGGTCAATCGAAAACGGGAAGTATCGTTTACATTGAACCAGAAGCAACACTGCGTTATTCAAGAGAGTTGAACAACTTGGAGTATGAAGAACGTGAGGAGATTGTTCGTATTCTAAAGAGCTTGACAAATACTATTCGTCCTTTCAGAGAATTACTGATAGACTATCAAGGTTTTTTAACTTATATAGACGTTACAGCTGCAAAGGCTAAGTATGCTAATAAAATCAATGGTTTACTACCTGAAATTTCTCAAGAAAGAGAAATGTATTTCAGAGAGGCATACCACCCTATTCTATTGTTAAACAATAGAGAAAAGAGAAAACCTACCTACCCTCAGACTATTCAATTAGAAGAAGGAAGTAGAATTATTGTTATTTCAGGACCAAATGCTGGTGGTAAGAGTATTACTTTGAAAACAGTTGGTTTACTACAGTTAATGTTGCAATCTGGATTGTTGATTCCGGTACACGAACGCAGTAAAACGTTCTTATTTGAGCGTATTCTAACGGATATTGGAGATAACCAATCTATCGAAAACCATTTGAGTACATATAGTTATCGATTAAAGAACATGAATTACTTTTTGAAAAAATGTAATGATAAAACATTGTTCTTAATTGATGAGTTTGGTACAGGTTCTGACCCTGAATTAGGAGGAGCTTTAGCAGAAGTGTTCTTAGAGGAATTTTACGACCGTAAAGCGTATGGTATTATCACAACCCACTACACAAACTTGAAAATTCTTGCAGATGAATTGCCAGATGCAACGAATGCTAATATGTTATTTGACGAGAAGTCACTTGAACCAATGTATAAGTTGAATGTAGGGCAAGCTGGTAGTTCATTTACTTTTGAAGTAGCTCAGAAAAACGGCATCCCTTTTAGCTTAATCAATCGAGCAAAGAAGAAAGTTGAAGGTGATAAAGTACGTTTTGACAAGACGATTGCCAACCTACAAAAGGAAAGACATAAATTGGAGCGTACTTCTCAAAACTTAAAAGAGGAAGAATCTAAAGCAAGAGAAGAAAGCAAGAAAATGGAGTCTATCAATACCAAGATTCAAGAGAAATTGGAGAGATACCAAGAGCTTTTTGACTCTAATCAACGCTTGGTTTCCCTTGGTCAACGATTAGATGATTTATCTGAAAAATACTTTAACAACAAAAGCAAGAAAACTTTATTTGGTGAGGTATTAAAAGTTGTTGAAATTGAAAATTCTAAGCGTAAAAAAGTTACGATAAAAGAGAAAAAGGAGAAAGAGATTCAACAAAAAGAGCTTATCAAAGAAGTTGAGAAAAAAGTTGAAGTCATTCGCCAAGAAAAGAAAGAAGAAAAGGTCAAAAAACAAGAAGAACAAGTTAAGAACAAGACTAATTTCCCACTAAAAGTTGGGGATAGAGTTAGAATGATTGACGGACGTTCTGTTGGAACAATTGACGTTATAGAAAAAAATAAAGCTACTGTTAACTACGGGTTCTTTACTTCTAAAGTGAGTTTAGACCAACTGGAAATGGTACAACGTAAAAAATAATGTTAGATATACCACGTGATAAAAAGATAATTCTATTTGACGGTGTTTGCAATCTTTGCGATAGCACCGTCCAAAAGGTTATTAAAGCAGATAAAAACGACCAGTTTAGATTTGCTTCATTAGACTCTGAAATCGGCAAACAGATTTTGGATTACATAGGTGTTGACAGACAAAAAACAGATAGCATTGTGCTATACCAACCGGGAATTTCTTACTATTTGAAATCACAAGCTGCTTTTAAAATTGCATCGTACTTAGGGCTACCTTACGTATTTATCAATATATTTTCTATATTTCCTAAGGCATTAACTGATATTGGTTATGATTTTATAGCTAAAAATCGTTATAAATGGTATGGAAAAAAAGAAAGTTGCATGATTCCGAATCAATCTATCAAACGGAAATTCCTATAATTTTCAATCTTAATACTTTTTTGTGATTTTTTAATCGCAAATAATTTCACTTAAACTTAGGCATTGCTTATATTTGCGTACTTATAAAAAACTATTCTCGAATGCAGATTTCATACAATTGGTTAAAACAATTCATTAAATTAGACATTACACCAGACGAAACTTCAGAAATCTTAACAGACTTAGGTCTTGAGGTGGAAGGAAT
>JASLGC010000338.1 GCA_030150335.1 Flavobacterium sp. | reverse complement strand
AAAGAAGTCTCATCAACTATCACTGCTTCAATCGGTGCTATCTTCTTATACTGTGCATCAAATACAGCAGAAAAAACCTCCATTCTTCTGGCATCTAACATTGGAATAATTAGTCCACTTTCAACTTTTATTTGACGTGCTAATACTTCCAAAGTGTCTAATGCAATCAATGGAATTGACAGACCATAACAAAGGCCTTTTGCAGAAGAAACACCTATACGCAATCCTGTATACGAACCTGGACCTTGGCTAATTGCTATTGCACTTAAGTCGCTAAGCTTTTTATTATTTTCTACTAATAATTGTTCAACGAACACATGTAGTTTTTCAGCATGAGAAAAGTTTTCCTCTGCTATCTCTTTACATTCTACTAATTGACCATCTACAGACAAAGAAACAGAGCAATTCTTAGTTGCTGTTTCAATACTTAAAATCGTTATCATTCTTTTTTGCTTTCTACATTTACATTATCTCCATTTTGGAGCGTTCTACTTACTGTTGAATAAGGACCGGTAATAATAACATCATCTGCATTAATTCCTTCTATAATTTGAATATTGGCATCGTCTTGAATTCCTGTTTTGACAAATTTAAGTTTTGCAACTCCATTGTCATTTACAAAAACAGCTTCTCGCATTAACTCTTTTATCAATGCTTTCTTACCCTCCTCTTGAGATACAATTGTATCCGTAGGACTTCTCATTACAACAGCACTAATAGGGATTGCTAAGATATCATTCTTAACATTAGTAATTATATCTACTGCAGCCGTCATACCAGGTCTAAAAGGAGAATAGTTTTCTACATTCTTATCAAGCAAATCTTCGTATGACTCCCTCAAAATTTTAATCTTAACCTTAAAAGTTGTTACCTGATCAGATGACAATGTAGCATTTGAAGCAGAGTTAGAAATACTTGTAACTACTCCTCTGAATTCTTTTTTCAAGTAGGCATCTACATTAATTCTTGTTTCATCTCCAAGTTTTACTTTTACGATATCATTCTCATTAATGTCAACTTCTACTTCCATACTATTCAAATTGGCAACACGGAGTATTTCCGTTCCTGCCATTTGCTGTGTTCCTAAAACACGCTCTCCAAGCTCAACATCAATTCTTGAAATGGTGCCATAAGCGGGAGAATAAATAGTTGTTCTAAGTAAATTACTTTTCGATTCTGCTAAAGCTGCTTTCGAGCTCTCCACATTGTAAAAAGCTGAATTTTGTGTAGCCTTTGCTACTTCATAAGCACGCACTACTTTATCCCATTCTGAACGAGAGATAACACCTTTTTCAAACAATCTTGCATTTCTATCATAGTTAGACTTTGCTTCCTTTAATTGTGCTACCGCTTGCTCTAAACCAGCTTTACTTGTAGCCAACATAGCAACCATTCTATCTACAGCAGAATTATACAAGTCTGGATTAATCTCAACTAATAAATCTCCTCGTTTAACAACCTGTCCTTCTTTCACTGGCAAATTTATGATTTCTCCCGATACTTCAGAAGAAATCTTTATCTCTATTTCAGGTTGAATCTTTCCAGTTCCTGAAACAGTTTCTATAATATTTGATTTTTCAAGAGTTACAACTTCTACATCAATAGCCTCTTCTTTTTTACCAAAAACAAACACTGATAACAAAACTGCAACGATCACTAAAAGTATTAAACCAACAATATATTTCTTTTTCATAGCCTTAATTTTTAAACAATGGTATTCCAAAATAATACTCTAAAATCTTCGTCTTAAAAATATAGTCATACTTAGACTTTAGAAGATCTGACTGAGCCGTAACAAATAAATTCTGATTTTGATTAAGTTCAAAAACATTTATCAACCCAACAGCATATCTCTCTTTTGCATATTCTAACGATTGAGTTCTTGCTTTCAAACTCACAATACTCGCTTCGTATGTTTTCAATGCACTTTCTGTATCTGTATAAGCTTTAAAAACCAACTGTTCTAAATTCAAAATCACAACTTCACGCTCATTCTGAATCTGACGTAATTTCAACTTAGTCAATTTAACGTTATTTCTTACAGAGAACCCTTGAAAAACAGGAATAGAAAGACTCAAACCAAAACTGGAGGTTTTATTCTTGTCGAACTGACTAAAAAAAGAGTCAGGACCACCAATAATTCCCATGGTATTATTTTGAACAACACGCTGGTTTGTCCCTTCCACATACCCAACAGTACTTGTTGTTCCAAGACTTTGCATACCAACTATTCTGTCTTGATAATTGATATTGGTTCCAAAATTATAAAATGCGGTAAGTTTAGGTAAGAAAGCACCTCTACTTATCTTTAAATCACGATCTGCAATATTTACTTCTGTCTCAGCATTTTTGACTATAGTCAATGCTTCAAAAGCCCGAGATTTAATTTCATCAGGTGTATAAATTAAAACTGCACTTTCTGCCACATCGTAATCCTTGTCAATAACATCAAAAGCTTCATAATCACTAATTTGAAGTAATTGTGCTAAGCTCAACCTCGCCATTACTAACTCGTTTTGAGAAACGATCAAACGCTGAGTAGCAACCGCTACAGTTGCATTTGCTTCTAACAAATCCCCAGCAGGCACAACACCAGCTTCTACAAGCTCTTGCGTACGCGTAGCTTGACTTTCGTCGTATTCAAGCTGTACTTTATTTGTTCTGACTAATTCTTTATTAAAAATGATTTGCAAATAAGAGTTAATAACATTCAAAGCAATGTCTTCCTTCATTTTTTGCAATCTATATTGAGAAGCCAAGTGAGCTAAACGAGATTTCACTAAGAGGTTTTGATTTTGCAAACCATTATAGATATCTACATTTACAGCAGCTCCAATACTACTTCCCTGCAAAGTTTGTTTTTCAATAGCATTAGTAACCAAATTAGGTTGATCAGCAATTGTCCATGAATGATTTCCATTCACGCTAATACCTGGCAAAAAATTCCCAATAGCAATATCTCGATTGATTACAGCACTCTCCTCATCAAGCTCATATTGTTTAATACGAATGTTGTTTTGAATAGCATAATCAATACACTTTTCTAAAGACCAGAAATTCTCCTGTGCCCAAGTAGCGTGAGGTAATAAATAAAAACAAATGCCAACTGCAATTAATCTAAATCGGTTAATCATATATTCTATTATTTTCCATATTTGACGAATAAACAAACATTTTGTTACAGTTGTATAAAGTAATAAAAAAAACCGCTATAATTAGCGGTTTTTTATTACTTATTTATAACTTTTTTGCTTTTATAGACTTTATAACTAAAATATAAAGCTAATCCAACCAAAAGATATGGAAATAACATCAAATATACGATTCCATCATTCACTGCTTCTGCCTTTACTCCTCCTTCTTCAGTTTCTAAGGAAGCTCTACACATTGCACATTGTGCTTGTATATTTTGCAAAGACAAAAAACAAAAGAAAAGAATCCAACCAATTTTTTTCATTGCTTATTAACTTTATAAATTAATGAATGTAATATGGAGAAATCATTAAATAAACGATCACACCTGTTACGGCTACATATAACCACATCGGATATGTAATACGAGCTAATTTTTTATGTCTTTGGTAAGAACCTGAGATTCCTCTAACAAATGTGAATAACACAAAAGGAATAATAATAATTGATAGTAAAATATGCGTAATCAAAATAAAGAAATACACATATCTAATAATTCCTTCCCCACCATAGCTTGTTTCAATTGAAGTCATGTGATAAGCTACATACATTACTAAGAATGCAAGCGAACATCCAATACACACTTTGATTAAACGCTCGTGTAACTTCATATTACCTTTTTTGATAGCTCTTACAGCAAGTACAAGTAAAACTGCTGTCAATCCATTTATAGCCGCATAGATTGGAGGCAAAAATGTAAGTGGCTTAACATCGTAACCTAACTTTTGTAAGTTAACACCAAACAATATTGCTACAACAACTGGGATAATGATTGATAAAACCCAAATCCATTTACCAAACTTCTGCTCTATATTATTACTTTTTTCCATTTTATTCTTCTAACAATGACTTAATATCTTCTTTTAACCATGCCACTCCTTCATCAGAAGTACCATCATAATAAATAATAGGATTTCCATTTTCGTCAACTCTACAACGAATGTTTCCTTCCTTATCAATTAATGCAAATAATCCGGAATGTTCAAATCCTCCTGGTACATCAGGATTAATTCCTGTATATAAATTAAACTTTTTAGCTAAATCATAAATATAAGTAGCATCTCCAGTCATCATGTGCCAATATGGATTCTTAACACCTAATTCATCAGCATGAACTTTTAATGCTTCTACAGTATCACGTGTTGGATCAATTGTAATAGAAGCAATACCAAACTTCATGTTACCATAAAAAGTATCTTGAAGTTTTAGCATATTCATATTCATAATAGGACAAATAGTAGGGCAATTTGCAAAGAAAAACTCTACTACATAAACTTTACCATCATAACTCGCATTATTAATAGTCTTGTTATTCTGATCTACCAACTCAAACTTAGGTGCTGCACCAATAGTCATTAAATCTGATTTCTCAAACTTCTTAATAATCTTAGGCACCGCCCAGATACCAAAAATCAATACAATAAATGATATCCAGATATACGATTTATCTTTCATATTACTTAACAGTTTTTATACGTTCATATTTTTTCAATGCTAAACGATATTCGGCTAAAACAACTTTCACATCATCCATCATCTCATTATTCAATTCAGCTGCAGAAATAGTAGAATATCCTTCTTTGTATTCGTAATCCCCCATTTTATTGGTTCCCTTTCTACCTCTAACATTTTTATCTTTATCAATGATATAAACATTAGCACTTGCCATATCTTCATCTAACTTTCCAGCAAGCCCTAAAGAATTATAAAACTCTTGTATTTCACTTGGAGTCAAAAATAAGTAATTCCAATTTGACATATCAGAGATAGGACTAAGCTTATCAACAACTTTTTGTGCTTCTGCTTCACTTCCCAAAGGTAAAATCATAACTAATTGGAAGTCTTCAAAATCTTGATATCTCTTGTAAATTTTTTGATTTAGATTAAAAGCATCTCCTCTATCTCCATAAATATGAGCTCCAGGAAATCCTAAAACAGTAATCTTACCCTCTAAAACAGGTTGTTTATTCAACGAAGTTTTTCCGATTGGAAGTTCATTCACACCTTCTGTTATTATAGGAAGTCTTACAAAATGATTTACACCTGTGGCAAAGAAAAGATAAGCACAAATAGGCATAACAAATAACAGAACTAATATAAGGTATTTTTTCATTTTAAAAATGTTATTGTGTAACTGACAAAAATAAAAAAAGGCGGTCAATAAACCGCCTTTTTCATATATAATATGATATTAAAATATCCACTTGTATTGTGAGTTGTGGAATACGTCAAATATATAGTTTCCTTCTGTCAATACTAAAGTAATTAAGTAAACACATAAGAATGTCAATATACCTGCTACTGACCATCTAAATGCTGCTTTCTCTTGTTCTAAGTGCATAAATGCCCACATAATGTAGTAAGCCTTAACGATCGTTAAAATAATAAAGATATAATTTAACAAACTTAATCCAAAGATATGAACGTGATGTAATGATTCAGGTTTAATAATACCCAAGATTACCTCTACGAAAGTAACAATAGACATGATTGCGAATACTGTCCAAATTCTTTTTGTATTTGAATGATGTGCTGCTTCTGCTGCCATTTTTTCTGAATTTTAAAGATTAAACCAAATAGAAGAATGTGAATACAAACACCCATACTAAATCTACGAAGTGCCAATACAATCCTCCTTTTTCAACCATTTCGTAACTACCTCTTTTTTGGTAAGTTCCTAATAATACGTTGAAGAAAATTACAATATTAATTAAAATACCTGTAAATACGTGGAATCCATGGAATCCTGTAATAAAGAAGAAGAAATCTGCGAAAGTTTTATGTCCGTACTCATTACGAATTAAACTTGCACCTTCAACTACTAAAACTGCATCTTGTAAACGCTTAACAGACTCTTCTCTTGTAAGAATCTCTTTGTGCTTCTCATCTGTAGTTTTTTGTGTTCTAATTCTAACATTAGCATTAGCCTCAAATCCTGCTTTTACTTCCTCGATAGAGTAAGTTGTAGCTTCGCGACCTTTAACGAACCAAGTTGCGTTCGCTCTTGTTAATGTAGCTTCATTTCTGTTTGCATCTACTAATGCAAAGTCAGATAGAGCAATCTGTTTTCCATCTTCACCAACGAATTGTAAAATAGACCCTCCTCTTGTTTCAACAGCTCCGTACGAACCATTAATAAAGTTTTTCCATTCCCATGCTTGTGATCCTAAGAATACTAATCCTCCTACAATCGTCAAGAACATGTACATAGCCACTTTATTCTTTTTCATTTGATGTCCAGCATCTACAGCCAAAACCATAGTAACTGAAGAGAAAATCAAAATAAAAGTCATCAATGCCACATAATACATTGGTGCATCTACACCATGTAAAAATGGAAAGTGATTAAATACTTCGTCAGCAATCGGCCAAGTATCTTGAAATTTGTAACGAGTAAATCCGTATCCTACCAGAAATCCACAAAATGTTAATGAATCTGATAATATGAAATACCACATCATCATTTTACCATAGCTTACTTTTAGAGGCTCATTTCCTCCGCCCCATGTAGTTTCTTTAGTAGCTGCTGTAGTAACTGTCGCTCCCATAAAAAGTTGTTAGTTATAAAGTTCTCAAATTTAGTTATATTTTTCTATTTATAGAATGTAAAAAATAAAAACA
>JASLGC010000335.1 GCA_030150335.1 Flavobacterium sp. | reverse complement strand
TCCGGACCACCCCAAATTTGAGTAGCTAAGTATGGATTGTCAATAAATGGGTTTCTATTTCCTTGCGCATACTGATTAGAAGTATTTGCATGGTAAGTATTTCTTGTTTTTTCAATTTCAGATACAGGGTCAGCCGCATTCCATTCTAATAAAATAGCAACCATATTTTCATCTTCCTTAGTAGTAGAACCAATAGCAACTCCTGTAGGAAGACATCTGTTGTTATATCTCACATACATATACATCATCATACGTGCTACATCACCTTTCCAGTCATCACCAGGATACCATCCACCAGATACAGGACCAGAAAGACCTGAACCTTTTGCAAATTTCAAGTTTCCTCTTGCTGAATTCCAAGCAACATCAGCAGGACGTAAATGATGTGCATCAGCACCCGGACCAGAAGTTTGTAAATTAGGTGTTCCTAACGATTTAGCATACGTATGCTCTCTATTCCATTGTCCAACGCCACCACCATTAGATTGCTTACCTCTTGTAAATGCAGTAGTACCTTTTGTAACTCCTTTGTGTCCATAAAGTAAATAAACTTCATTACCAGCAGGTGTTAAATCAGTTACCTTAGAAGCTTCCCAAATATCATTATAACTCAGCTTTTTAGTATGAGTCTTGTCTCCAATTCTGTCAGCTAACTCTTCTTTTAAAGCCATTCCTGTTTTCTTGAAGTCAATTCCCTTATAGTAATTAGCTTGATCACTTGGAATATTAAACTGACCAGGTTTAGTTGGTGTAGTCGGTTGTTCAGGCTCTGTTGGCGTTGTCGGTTGGTTATTGTCAAAAACAATACTATCAATCAATAAATTGTAGTTTCCGTTTTTACCAACTTTTAAAGCAAATACAGATCCTTGACTACTTTTGTTGTAATCAACACCAGTTAAATCTAAAGTAACTTTAATCCAGTTTGTAGCATTAATATTAACCCCTACATAGTTATTAGCAAATGCAGTAGTACTCTCACCTATAGCGATATCTGTTTTCTTTAAAACGATATCCTTAGATAAAATAATATCTGTTTTGTTATTGATTTCTGCATCAGTTCTTAAATTGAAAACATTATAAGAACCATCAGCTTTATACACATTAAAAGAAAGCGATTGATTAGCTGTTCCTTTAAGGAAGAAAGTGATTGTTTTTGCATTCGTATTTACAGTCTGGTTTTCAGTTGTAAACACATAATCATTTTTAGTAGTAGCTCCTTTAATGCTTAAAGCATTCTTACCATCTCTACCTTGACCAGCCGCTAAAGTTGCATAAGGTTGAAGTTTGAACTTGTTAAGCGACTTTTTAAAGCTATCAAAGTCGTTAAAATCAGCAACCATATTTGGTTTGTTAATATTAACGCCTGCGTCACCATTAGGTTCAGTTGGTTTATTTTCACCTTCTCCAGGTTTTTCTCCCTCCGGTGTAGAAGGTTTTGGCTTCTCTACTTTAGGATTAGTTGGTTCAGTGATAATCGGATCCTTAGTACATCCTAAAGTTGTAAGCAGTAAACCTGCAAACAACACAAGTAATGTGTTTTTTTTCATTTAAGTGTAAGTGTATTATGTTTTATAAGTGTTTTATGAAAAAAAAAATTACTTGTTTTTTCTTTCCAATAAAGCCATATAGAATCCGTCAAATCCAGACTCATGAGATAATACTTTTCTATCTTCAACGAAAGTAAAATCTTTACCAGCTTCACTGTTTAAGAATTTTTCAATTTGCTTTTCGTTTTCAGAAGGCAAGATTGAACAAGTAGCATAAACCATTTTACCACCTGGTTTTAATATTTTAGAATAGTCCTGTAAAACTTGTTGTTGAACAGCTTTAATTTCTTCAACAAATTCAGGTCTTAATTTCCATTTACTATCAGGGTTTCTTTTCAAAACACCTAAACCACTACAAGGAGCATCAATTAAAACACGGTCTGCTTTTTCGTGAAGTTTCTTAATTGTCTTAGTTCCCTCGATGATACGGTATTCAATGTTGAAAGCCCCATTACGTTTAGCACGTAATTTCAATTGTTTTTGTTTGCTTTCGTAGATATCCATTGCGATAATTTGCCCTTTGTTTTCCATCAAAGCAGCGATATGCAATGTTTTTCCACCAGCACCAGCACAAGTATCCACAACTCTCATTCCTGGTTGTACGTCAAGTAAACGTGCTACAAGTTGAGAAGAAGCATCTTGTACTTCAAACAATCCTTCTTTAAAAGCGTCAGTCATAAATACGTTTGCTCTTTCTTTTAAAACTAAAGCATCAGGATATTCCTTAGGCATGATAGTTTCAATATCTAAGTCAAACAAAATAGCATGTAGTTTCTCACGCGTAGTTTTTAACGTATTCACACGTAAAATAACGCTTGCTTGTTGGTTTTGAGCAGTAATTTCTTTCTCCCAAACCTCTTTTCCAAGTTCTTGTAATCCAAGTTCGTCAATCCAGTCTGGAATAGACTCTTTGAATTTTCTTATTTTAGTAAGTTCATCAAATCTTCCTTTGATTCTACGAACAGGAGTGTTTTCAAAATATTTCCAATCTGGAAGTGTATAACCTCTCAAAACAGCCCATACAGCAAAAATACGCCAAGCGTCATCTCTTGTGTAAGGTTCTTTTACTTCTGCAATTTCAGCATATAATCTTTTCCATCTCGTGATTTCATAAATAGTTTCAGCTACGAATTTACGATCCGCGCTTCACCAACGTTTGTCCTTTTTTAAGGCTCTCGCCACCATTTTATCGGCATACTCTCCGTCGTTGAAAATTGCTAAAATAGAGTCGATTACTGTAAATACAAGGTTTCTGTGTAGTATCATTAATATAATAAATAAAATAGCCTACAAATATACGTCTTTGTAGGCTATATGTTTAACTATAGGTTGTTATTTTCTTTTTATTTCTTCTCTTTATATTTTTTTAAGAGCTTTTTATTAAAATCATCTTCCGCTTTCTTCAAAATAAGGATTTTTTTATCTCCAATTATCTTTTTAGCATCTTCGATAAACTTCTTTCTTGTAGAGAAATAGGAGTTTTCAAACTCTACTAACTCTTTTAAGTGTTTGGAAGCATCACTTTCACTAATCTGATTTAAGTCTTCAACAGTATTGCCTTTGATGTACTTTACAATATCGTTGTGTCTTAATTCTCCCATCTTTTTGTCGTAAGCCGTGTACACAGGCCAAAATTTCTCAGACTCAGAAGTAGTTAAATTCAACTGCGTAGTCAGATGAGCAATTTTTAAAGATCTAATTTGTTCGTGCTTATCTTGTGCAAAGGCAGAATGACAAGCAAACAGGATAAGTAAGAAAGGAATTATTTTTTTCATATTATTATTCATTTAGATAGTACTCAATATCAATATGTGTAAGTACGTAGTGATCTATTTGAGTTTGATTAATGTTTATTGTGTTTTCAATATCTTGAATATCGTCGTCGTTTAGCGAGTTGATAATATCATTTGAAAACGAGTACGATTGATTGTATTCCAAATAATTTTCTAATGACTCTGTTTCAATCTTGGTTGAGTTTTCAAATTTAAAAACGAATGTCATTGCAATTAGTGCTACAATTGAAGCTGCAGCTATCCAGAAAAACTTATTTCTTTTTAGTGGAATTGTTTTCGGTTCAATAGGCGCATTTTCTAACTTATCAAAAACACGTTGTTCTAAGTTCATAAAGTAGTCTTCCGGTACTTTAAAAACCTTTTTTGCATCTGTATTTTGTAATTGTTTCATATTACTCCTTTATCTTTAGACGAAATAAATCGTCAAAGGTTTAATTGTTGTTTATAAATTTTTCAATTTTTTTCACTGCGTGATGATAAGATGCCTTTAAGGCGCCAACACTGGTATCGACTATATCAGATATTGTCTGGTAGTCAAGTTCCTCAAAATATTTCATTTTAAAGACAAGTTGTTGTTTTTCAGGAAGCGTTGCAATGGCTTTTTGCAACAGTAATTCAGCCTCATCTCCGTCAAATAAACTATCCGCTTCTAATTGGTCAACTAAGTATTGATTCAATTCTTCAGAGCTAATATGCAGTTTGTTTTTACTTTGTTTTAAAAAGTCCAACGCCTGATTTGTAGCAATGCGATACATCCATGAAAAGAGTTTACTATCGGCATTAAACTTGTCTATGTTTTGAAAAATCTTGACAAATGTGTCCTGTAGTACATCGTCTGTATCATCGTGATTTAAGACAATTGTACGGATATGCAAATACAATCGCTCTTGATAGAGCGTCATCAACTCGCGAAAAGCATCGTGTTTGGTTACGCTATTTTTAAGTCTTGCGACCAGCTCTGCTTCGTTAGTCAAATCGTTCGTATTAGGTTAGTGTAAGTTGTTTTTTGGTAAGGAGTAAAAATATGTATTATTATCGGTTTATTAAATGAAAGCTGTTATTTTTGTGGGAAAAAATGATAAAGACAGTAATCTTTGATATGGACGGGGTGATTGTAGATACAGAACCTGTACATAGATACGCTTACCATACACACTTTGCAGAGTTGGGTATTGAGGTTTCAGAACATGTGTACAATTCTTTTACAGGACATTCTACTAAGAATACCTATGAACGCATTAAAGAAATTTACGGAGTAGAAGGGGACGTACAAGAAATGGTACTTCGCAAAAGAGCTTTGTTTAACGAGTCTTTTGATACGAAACCCGATTTGGAATTGATAGAAGGTGTTAGAGATTTAATCGAGGGGCTTTATCACAAAGGAGTTGAATTAGTTGTAGGATCATCTGCTTCTAAGAGTACGATAAATCGTGTGTTTACTCGTTTTGAATTATATCCTTATTTCACCCATATTGTCAGCGGAGAAGATTTACCTAAGTCAAAACCAGATCCTGCTATTTTCTTAAAAGCAGCTTCTTTAGCCAAGCACAACGCAAAGGAGGAGTGTATCGTTATTGAAGACAGTACAAATGGTATTAAAGCAGCTAATGCGGCAGGTATTCGAGTGATAGGTTATAAGAGTGAAAACTCAAAACAACAAGATTATACAGGTGCAAATTATATCGTTCGCGATTTTAGAGATATTGATGCAGATTATATTCTAAACTTAGAATAGTTTCTAATTCAAAGATAAAAAGGCTTAAAGTGTGGAATTCGCGTTTCATATTTTAAGCCTTTAACTTTTTCAAGGCTTACTTCATTGTATATAAATGCGAATAGCAAGTTTAAGTTTATCGTTCTCTCTGAATAAGCATATTTACTGTAATTTAAGGAGTATAATAGCTTCTGATAAATCTTGTAATCTCCAAAGAAGGAAGCGAGAGAGAAGATGTTGGTTTTGTGTAGTTTTTAACTTTAGAACTTGGATTATGAGAATGGTCAGTTTGCTGTTTTATCAAAAGAGAGTAGGTGTGGAAGGATGCGACTATTCTTCGACTAACGTTTGATATTTTTTAGGAAAAGGGGTGTTTTTGTCGAAGGATATACGGAAGTATATCTAATCGCTGTGGGTATAAACTACTTGAGGATACTTGATATATGGGGAAATTTATGTTTTTGATGAATGGTAAAAATACAAGGAGTGTTTGGGTTTTGAAGAGTATAAGGTTAGAAAGGATAAAGTTGCAATTGGTTATATTGACATCAAATGCTATCAAATGATTTTATATAGCATGGTTTTTATGAAGTAGTGAGCAAATTATCATCAAAATAGGAGTTGGGTAAAAAGAGTTTTGGGTAAAATAAATTAGAGGTTTGCTTTTTTGAAATAACAATAAGCTTGTTAATTACTTAAAAATGAAGTGACTTAGATAGTATATTTAGAGTTAAAACTAATAGTTTTATTTATATCTGTTTATTTTTATAATGCTAAGTTTTTATTAACTTTGCTTCTTTATAACAAACGTTAATTTACATAGATGTTTCATAGATATATTAAATTAGGTATAGCTGGGCTTTTGTTTGCAGCAGCGATTTGGCAATTTATTGAAGGAGGAATTGGAAACGGAATCTTCTTATTGTTCTTAATGGCAATTGTAATTTTGCTTTATTTCAAAAATGAGTTCATTCTTTTGGCTTTCTTGAAATTGAGAAAACAAGATTTTGATGGAGCTCAAAAATGGTTGAATAGAATTAAGAATCCTGAAACTGCTTTAGTTCGTAAACAAAATGGTTACTATAACTATTTAATGGGAATTATGACATCTCAAAAAAACTTGAATGCTTCAGAAAAGTATATGAAGAAAGCAATTGAGTTAGGATTAAATATGGATCAAGATTTAGCAATGGCTAAATTACAGTTGGCAGGTATTTCTATGACAAAACGTAGAAAGATAGAGGCTCAGAAATTATTGAGTGAAGCTCAAAAATTAGACAAGCAAGGAATGCTGAAAGATCAAATCAAAATGATGAAAGAACAAATGAAGAGATTTTAATTCTTCATTTTAGATACTATAAAAAAGGGCTACTTGAAAAATTCAAGTAGCCCTTTTTTTGGCTCTGATATTTAGAAATAAAAAAAAACGCTTGAGTAATCTCAAGCGTTTTTTGGTTTCCAATAAAACCTTATGATTTAATTTCCTCTGATGTAAAACGAAGTTTCACTGTTGGGAATTTACTTTGTGTCATTTGGATAGAGAATTCACTATCTGCTAAGAATACCAATTGACCTGATTTGTCTATTGCAAGGTATTTTTGTTTGATACGTTTGAATTCTTTGAACTCCTCGTTCTTTGGATCTTCTGGACGTACCCAACATGCTTTGTGTGCAGGGAAGTTCTCGTATGTACACTTAGCGCCGTATTCGTGCTCTAAACGGTATTGGATTACCTCATACTGAAGTGCTCCTACTGTACCGATTACTTTACGACCGTTCATTTCAAGTGTAAATAACTGTGCTACCCCTTCATCCATTAACTGGTCAATACCTTTTTCTAATTGCTTAGATTTCATCGGATCTGCGTTGTTAATGTAACGGAAGTGCTCAGGTGAGAAGTTTGGAATTCCTTTGAAACTCATTAACTCTCCTTCTGTTAGTGTATCTCCAATCTTAAAGTTTCCTGTATCGTGAAGACCTACGATATCTCCAGCATAAGAAATATCTACAATCTCTTTTCTTTCAGCAAAGAATGCGTTCGGACTTGAGAACTTTAGTTTCTTACCTTGTCTTACGTGTAAGTAAGGTGTATTACGCTCAAAAGTACCAGAAACGATTTTAACGAATGCTAAACGGTCTCTGTGTTTAGGGTCCATATTCGCGTGGATTTTGAATACAAATCCTGCAAATGTTTTCTCTGTTGGTTCTACTAATCTCGTGTCAGATTCTTTTGCTCTTGGAGATGGTGCGATTTGAATAAAACAATCTAATAGCTCACGTACTCCAAAGTTGTTTAATGCAGAACCGAAGAATACAGGTTGTAATTCTCCTCTTACATATTCCTCTCTGTCAAAAGCAGGGTAGATACCTTCTATGATTTCTAATTCTTCACGTAATGTATCAGCTGGTTTTGCTCCAACTATTTTATCTAATTCAGGTGATTCAAGGTCAGAAATACTAATTGTTTCATCAATATTTTTTCTACTGTCTTCACTGAATAAGTTGATGTTCTTTTCCCAGATATTATAGATACCTTTAAAGTCGTATCCCATTCCAATAGGGAAACTCAAAGGAGTAACTCTTAATTGTAGTTTTTGTTCTACTTCATCCATTAATTCGAATGCATCACGACCTTCACGGTCTAATTTGTTGATGAATACAATCATTGGAATGTTACGCATTCTACAAACTTCAACTAACTTTTCTGTTTGTTCCTCAACCCCTTTTGCAACGTCAATAACAACGATAACACTATCAACAGCTGTAAGTGTTCTAAATGTATCTTCTGCGAAATCCTTGTGTCCGGGAGTATCTAAAATATTGATTTTTTTGTCTTTGTAATTGAACGCAAGTACAGATGTAGCAACTGAGATACCACGTTGACGCTCAATTTCCATAAAATCGGAAGTAGCTCCTTTTTTAATTTTGTTGTTTTTTACAGCCCCAGCTTCTTGAATAGCTCCACCAAAAAGAAGTAACTTTTCTGTAAGTGTAGTTTTACCAGCATCC
>JASLGC010000331.1 GCA_030150335.1 Flavobacterium sp. | reverse complement strand
CAGACTAAAGTCTGCCTGGGTGGACTACTTACTCAAGTATAAAGTTACCTCCGTTGTCATTTGGTTTACGATGGTGTTCAAGATATTCATTTAGCATTTCATCAGTAATGTTTCCTGTACTCCAACACCCAAAACCTATTGCCCAAAAGTGACGTCCCCAATACCTCTGTTTTAATTCTGGAAATTCTATTTGCAATTTCCTTGAGGTATGCCCCTTAAAGAGCTTTACAATATTACTTATGTTCTGCGATGGACGATATTCGATATGAAGATAAACATGATCCTTCGATACAACGCCTTTTAGAATTTGAATATCTTCTGCTTCGCAGATTTGAATAATTAGACTACGACAACGAATCTGAACATCGCCTTCCAAAACTGGATAACGATATTTGGTTACCCATACTATATGGGCTGTTAAACGAGAAACACTATGTCCATTACTACGTTGATATTCCATATATCAAAGGTAAACATTTTTAGAAGCTGAAAGCTAAATGCACTAAAGTGCATAGTTTTAACTATTGTCTGCGACCAATAAAGTATGAGGCTTTGCCTTCTAAATTGAGAGAACAGTTTCTTTTAGACTTTATGAATGCAGATAAAGAAGTATTAAAGGCACTGGAAAACCAAAAAGCATTAGATATGTGGATATTAATAACAAAAACAGGCTTTCGCCTGTTTTCACATTACTCTCTATCTACTATGACTTCATAATCTAATTCTGTAAACTCAAAACCAGTAATTCCCTCTTGTTCAATAGTCTCTTTTAATCTTTCAGAAACAAGATTATCCACTAAGAAACTCTGCATTGGGAAAAAATCAATGTCCTCTTTTAATACAATTTGTTTTATTTTAATTTTTGAATCATACTCTCTTAAACACTCTTTCTTTTTAGTTACAAAATCATTTTTACTTTCTACTTTAAATACCTCATTTGTTATAGGGTTCGCAAAAATAGATTTTGAAAAACTCATCTTCTCTCTTATAAAATCAGTAAGAACTTTTCCTGTAAAATGAAAAATAAAATAATCTAATTTTTCACCTTTAAACATAAGCTTACTCTGATACATATAATAAGGTTTTACAAGATTAAACCTATCAAATACATTCTTTAACTTCTCCGAAATTAACCAACCAGGGATCTGAGAGCCTTCACCTATAAACTTATAAACATCAGACAACATCCACTCCCAATACTCTTTTTGATCAAAACTCTTTAAATAAAAATAATCAAACAATGGAGGTGAAATTATTTCCTCTCCTCTATCCATCTGATAAAAATAATCCTCTGCATTAGGAATTTTTTCCCCTTCTGCATTGGTAGCAATCATATCATTTGGAAAAGAACGTTTTATATCTATCTTATAATACTTCATAATATATTTTAATTAAATAACTGATTAACATCTATTTCTCCCAGTAGAACCTCTACTTCCAATTTATTCTTTGTCTTATTTATTAAATCTTGTATCTCTTTAAACTTCTCTAAGTCAGTTAAATCAATATCATCTACAATCTCATTAACTTTTAATGTCATTGCATCATCATATTTAGGGTGATTAGCATGTCCTGATATGTCGTGTTTTATACTTTTCTTCTGTAATGGTATCGCATTATCTAACCCATTAAATTCAAGTTTAAACCCATTCTGTTCTGCCCATAACAATAAATCTTGTAATTTCTTATTGTTTTCTAAAACACCTATAGGAATAACGTGATGTACTTCAAAATTAAGTGGTTCCCCTCTTTGATATTTTTTAAACACATCATTATACCATTTTTCAAAATCACCATCTTTTACAAATTTATCAAAATACTTCTTAGCATAGTTCTTTCCTTCTACAGTATTTAAAACTAATCTTACATCCTTTCTGTATTTTTTAATATGATCAAATAATTCCTTTGCATTTTTAAATAAGTTTTGACTAATATCTGTACCTATTCCAGTTCCCCTTGTTAGTACATTCTCTACACTCTCTCTTGCTACAGTACTATTCTCATTTAGTAAAACTTCTACCTTTTGCCCATCAATATCTATCTCACCTATTAGATTGTTGTTAGAATCAGTAAGCGGATTACCATGACTATCTCTTCTTAGCTCTATCGCATCGTCAAAGTGATTCTTATTCTTCGATAATAGTTCCTTAGCCTTATTAATAGCCGCCTCTAAATTAGGTGATAAATCTACAGGAATAGGTATTATAGTACTATACGCCTTATTTAGTTTAGTGAAATGAACTCCCTCTTCTATAAATGCTTTACTTACCTTAAATACTATTTTCGTTGACTTACCAGTTACTACTAATACTGGTTTAATAACTTTACCACTATACTTTAATATTTGATTAATAGGGTCAAGTAGCTCCATTACACGATTAATTTGACCTAATTTACCTGCTTTTGCAAAGGCTAATGGTATAGAAACAATATCTATTGTCGTTACCCCATACTGATGTGCTCGAACAGCTGCATTACCTTTATTATGAGAATCCACTATCATATCCCACACACAGCCAGACAATGAACTATCAGGACTCTTCTCCTTACAACTTGCGTTAAAATTATCATACATCACACCGAATTCACGCTGTGATTCTTTACTATATAATAATTCTAAACCATCTATAACTAATTCTCCTGCTTTAGCCATATTTGCAGGTAAATCTACTATACCATTCCACAAACCACATAAATAAGCAAAGTCAATATGTTCACTTGTAATCTTACCTCCAGATTTTACTCCTAACGAATTTAATGCAACTAACGTTGGACTTGATACTGGATTAATAGAATGGATGTCGTTAAAATATATAAATGCAAAATCAGAGTATCCATTTTTACCTGTAGATGGATCTATATACTCAGGATTATAATATTTTTCATTAATCTTTCCTTTACTGATTAACTGAGCTATTCCATCAAATATTAACTTAAATGGAT
>JASLGC010000286.1 GCA_030150335.1 Flavobacterium sp. | reverse complement strand
ACGAGGATCGAACTCGCGACAACCAGCTTGGAAGGCTGGAGCTCTACCAACTGAGCTACTTCCGAAGATGATGATATTTTAAAACTTTCATCAAGTTTTTAGAGCGGAAGACGAGGCTCGAACTCGCGACAACCAGCTTGGAAGGCTGGAGCTCTACCAACTGAGCTACTTCCGCTTTTGTGGATGCAAATATAAGGCTATTTTCAAACTTATTGCAAGCATTTTTTAATATTTTTTTATTAATCAAAACGATTTTCTTTTCTATCACAAAATCAGCACTATGCAAATGAAAAAAAATCACTTTTTAAATTCACAAAATACAAATCTTGTTATTCATCCCTTATAGAATGTTTAGAAATCTTCTATTTTCTATTAAAAACGTTGAAATGACAAAAATATACCTCTGCATTGAAATGACTCCCATTATAACAAACTGGAATCTAAATTATACTTGACCTCTTTAAAAATTAATCAGTACAAGTATATAAATAACCATACAACGATATTTATGTTCTGTCCTCTATTTTTTTCATTTTCTCTAAAACAATTACAAAACTTTATAATTTCTATTTTCCTTTCTAATTGATTCGAAATTCACTCGATAACAGTTCGTATTTCCTTCGACAAAACAAGTCTTTTCCTTAGGAAATACGGACAAAACTCGAAGAGTTATCGAAGAACCCTAAACCAATACATCATCATTATTACAAAAAACCTTATGATAATAAAAACAAATAAAATACTAAATAATAATATTTAGTTAACATTTAAGTAACAAAAAATCAATAAATTTACTACTATTAACCAAAGAATCACATTAAACAAACTAAAGAAAAAGAGAGGAAAAACACTTTTTAAATAATTTAAATAACTTTTTAGTTTTTTTGGTTCGGTAATTACAAAACTAACACTATATTTGCAACTTAATTATGTTACATATAGTATGCAATACGATCAAAGATTAGTTGATTTATTTCAAGATTACTGTGCCCATCACGAGTTAATGTACCACTTTTCTCCATTGACAGCGCAGATTTACACATATATTATGTTCAATAATAATAGAGACGGTGTGACTTTTGATGAGTTAGTTGAAAAGCTAAATGCAAGCAAAAGCTCTGTATCTACGAGTTTGAATCTTTTGATTTCAAATAATCAGATTGAGCATTTCAATAAAATTGATGAACGCAAACGTTTTTTTAGATTAAACCCTAATTACATAACGATTAGATTGCAGTTAATCAAAGATTTACTTGACAGAGAACAAATTTTAAGTTTAAAAATGAAAGATTTTTTAGAACAAGGAATTATCAATTCTAATAACTGCGAAGGTAAAATGAATTTATATATCGAACATTTAGAAGAAAGTATATCACAACTCACAAAAACAATTGAAAAATTAAAAAGTACAAATTAAGTTATTCTATGAAACGTTATTTCTATACTACAGTTCTTGCAGCGCTAGCTATTAGCGTTACATCTTGTGGAAACAAAGATCAGCAAGGTCCTGCCAATGGTCCTATGCCTTACAAGGTAATTGAAGTACCTACTCAAAGCATTATCGGTCACAACACTTTTCCAACTACTGTTCAAGGTAAAACTACAAGTAGTGTTAGAGCTAAAATTGCTGGATATATCCAGGAATTATATGTTGATGAGGGGGCAGTTGTGAAAAAAGGACAACCTCTTTTCAGACTTGAAACAAATATGCTTAATGAAAATGCTGATGCTGCAAAAGCTTCTATCAGAACTGCTGAAGCTCAAGTTAATGTTGCTCAGGTTAATGTTGACAAACTAATTCCTCTTGTTCAAAAAGGAATTATTAGTAACATTGAATTAAAAACTGCTGAAGCTAATCTTGCAAGCGCTAAAAGTCAATTAGCTGCTGCTAAAGCACAACACCAAAGTATTGTTGCTAATATTGATTACTCACTTATCAAAAGTCCAATTGACGGGATAGTTGGTGCTATTCCTTTCCGTGTAGGTACGCTTGTTAGCCCAACTGATCAAACTCCTCTGACAGTTGTATCTGATGATAGTGAAATGTATGCTTATTTCTCAATGAATGAAAAAGAGTATTTCAACTTCTTGGAAACTATTCCTGGAAAATCATTACAAGAAAAAGTAGCAAATTTACCAGAGGTTAAACTTGTTCTTGCAAATGGACAGCCTTATGAAACACCGGGTAAAATTGAAACTATTACTGGGCAAATAAATACTGCAACTGGTACTGTACAAGTACGTGCGCTTTTCCCTAATAGCAATCATATTTTAAGTAACGGAAATAGTGGTAAACTACTCGTTCCTCAAGAATATAAAGATGTGGTAGTTGTTCCTGAATCTGCTACTTATGAGCAACAAGGAGAGGTTTATGTTTATACTGTTGTCAATGACACTGCAAAATCTTCTAAGATTGATGTTATTGATCGTGTAAATAAACTTGCGATTGTCAAAAACGGACTAAAACAAGGAGACAAAATTATTGGAACAGGTTTAGGTACTTTAAGATCAGGTACTCCTATTACACCGCAACCAGTGAAATTTGAATCTATTAATGATAATATCCAACCAACGTTTTAAACTATGTTAAAAACCTTTATTGAAAGACCTGTATTATCTACAGTTATTTCTATCCTAATAGTAATCTTAGGGGTGCTGGGATTATCAGCACTGCCTGTGACGCAATATCCTGATATTGCACCACCAACGGTTCAGATTGCTGCAGCTTATCCTGGAGCAAATGCTGAAACGGTGATGCAATCTGTAATCATCCCAATCGAAGAACAAGTGAATGGGGTTGAAAATATGGATTACATCACTTCTACTGCAAGTAATGATGGTAGTGCAAGTATCCAAGTAGTATTTAAACAAGGGGTTGACCCAGATATTGCTGCGGTAAACGTACAAAACCGTGTATCACGTGCTACTCCTTTACTGCCTGCAGAGGTAACACGTTCTGGGGTAACTACTCAGAAACAACAAACGAGTGCATTGATGTTCTTGTCGTTCTATTCGACAAGCCCTAATTATGATGCTATTTACGTTCAAAACTACATGAATATTAACGTTATTCCTGAGTTAAAACGTGTTAGCGGTGTTGGAGATGCACAAGCATTTGGATCGAGAAACTACTCAATGCGTATTTGGATTGATCCTGCTAAAATGAAGGCTTATAACTTAGTTCCTTCTGACGTAGTAAGAGTTCTAAACGAACAAAGTTTGGAAGCTGCTGCTGGTCAATTAGGAGAAAATAATGGAGAAGCTTTTCAATACGTCCTTAAATATAGTGGTAGATATAAAACACAAGAACAATATGAAAATATTGTTGTTAAATCATTAAACAACGGACAAATCTTAAGATTAAAAGACGTTGCTAAAATTGAATTAGGAGCTCAATCTTATGTTGGTAATTCAGAATTAGATGGTCACCCTGCTGTAGCAATGGCTATTTATCAAACTCCTGGTTCGAATGCTCAAGAAATTATTCAAGATTTACGTGTTCAATTAGAGAAATTGGGTAAAAACTTACCTGAAGGATTAGAATATAAAATCTTAATGGATACTAACGAATTCTTAGATGCATCAATTAGTAAGGTAGTTAGTACATTAATTGAAGCTTTTATATTAGTATTCGTGGTGGTTTATATCTTCTTACAAGATATTAGATCTACATTGATTCCTCTTATTGCCGTTCCTGTTTCTATTGTTGGTACGTTCTTCTTCTTGAATCTATTTGGATTCTCACTGAACTTACTTACATTATTTGCACTTGTACTGGCCATTGGTATTGTGGTGGATGACGCCATCGTAGTTGTGGAGGCCGTCCACGCCAAAATGGAAGAAACGGGACAAGAAGCATTGGAAGCGAGTATCAATACAATGGGCGAAATTTCAAGTGCAATTATTTCTATTACTTTAGTAATGTCTGCAGTATTTATTCCTGTTACATTTATCGCTGGACCAACTGGGGTGTTCTACAAACAGTTTGGTATCACATTAATTGTTGCAATTGTTATTTCTGCTGTAAACGCCTTGACATTGAGTCCTGCACTGTGTGCCGTTTTCTTAAAACAACATGGTAGTAAAGAAGGTAAGAAAAGAAATTTTGTTCAACGTTTCTTCGATGCGTTCAATGCAGGATTTAACCGTTTAACACAAAAATACGGTAACTCATTTAAGTTTTTATTAAAACACAAATGGGTAACTTTCTTAATCCTTTTAGCTTGTATTGGTGTTACATTACTTTCTGCTAAAACGATGCCATCAGGATTCGTTCCTAATGAGGATAGAGGGTTTATTATGGGGAATATCGAATTACCAGCAGGTGCTTCGCAAGACCGTGTAGTAAGTTTACAAAAAGAATTCTCTAAAATTGTTGAGACTATTCCTGGTGTTGATGGGGTAACTATTGTATCTGGATTCTCATTTATTAATGGTCAAGGTCCTAACTACGGTATGGCGATGATTAAATTATTGCCTTTCGAAAAAAGAACAACTCCTGACTTAGCAACTGATGTTGTAATTGGTAAATTATTTGGAATAGCTGCTACGCAATTCCAAGATGCAAGAATGATTTTCTTCCAACCACCGAGTATTCCAGGGTTTGGTATGTCGTCTGGTTTTGAAATGAAATTATTAGATAAATCGGGAGGGGCTCTTACTGATTTTGACGAAAAATCAAAAGAATACATCGGTGCTTTAATGCAACGTCCAGAGATTTTATATGCACAGTCATCATTTAATACTAACTATGCTCAGTATGAGTTAGATCTTAATATTCCAAGAGCAAAAGAATCTGGAGTATTGGTTTCTGATATCTTCTCTGCTTTACAAGGTTATATTGGTGGAATCTATGCGGCAGACTTTACGCGTTTTGGTAAACAATACCGTGTAATGGTTCAATCTCTACCAGAATTCCGTTCTGATAAAAATAGTTTGAATGAAATCTATGTGAGAACTTCTTCTGGAGAAATGACACCTGTTACTCAGTTTGTGAATTTGAAAAAGGTATATGGACCACAGTCTATTAACCGTTATAACTTATTTACATCTTCTAACATTGCTGGTGCTCCAAAACCGGGATATAGTTCTGGAGATGCTATTAAAGTAATTCAAGAAGTAGCTGAACAAACATTATCGTCAAACTATAGTATTGACTTTACAGGTCTTACTCGTGAGGAGATTAGCGCTGGTTCACAGACAATCGTTATTTTCTTCTTATGTGTAGTATTCGTATATTTCTTACTATCTGCTCAATATGAGAGTTATTTATTGCCTTTCGCTGTTATTTTCTCTTTACCTACAGGTATCATGGGAGCTTTCTTAGCTCAGAAATTAGCAGGATTAGAAAACAATATTTACTTCCAGATTGCGCTGGTCATGCTGGTGGGGCTTCTTGCGAAGAACGCCATTCTGATTGTGGAATTTGCTGTTCAAAGACGTAAACATGGTGAGTCAATTGCTGAATCGGCAATTAATGGTGCTAAAGCGCGTTTAAGACCAATTTTGATGACTTCTTTCGCCTTCATCTTAGGATTAATGCCATTGGTATTTGCTAAAGGAGTTGGGGATGTAGGAAATAGATCTATTGGTACTGGAGCTGCTTTCGGGTTATTAATTGGTACTATCATCGGGGTATTTGTTATTCCTGTATTATATGCGATATTCCAATATCTTCAAGAGAAAATCAAACCAATCAAATTTGAAGAGATTAAGTAAGTATGAAAAAACAAACATTATATAGAGTATTACCGGTTGCGCTTTTAGCACTTACTATGCAGTCTTGTTTCGTTGCAAAAACGTATGATAGACCTGAAGTAATTAATGAGCAAAATTACCGTTCTGATAAAATATCTCAAGACACTCTTTCTATGGCTAATATGTCATGGAAAGAGTTATTCTCTGATCCAATCTTAGTTAACTACATTGAGAAAGGATTAGAAAACAACTTAGATATTAGAATAGCATTACAAAATATTAATGCTGCTCAAGCTTATATGCAACAAGGGAAATGGGGGTATGCTCCTACGTTAAACCTTGGTGCTAACTATACACACACAAACCAATCTAAAAACTCTATTACTGGACAAATGATTGGCTACACAAGAGTAAAGAACGACTTGTATGATGTAACGGGGTCTTTCTCTTGGGAAATGGATGTATGGGGAAAAATACGTAGTAATAAAAGAGCATTTGCTGCTGGATATTTACAAACAGTTTCTGCACATCAAGCAGTGAAAACACAACTTATTTCTACTATTTCAACAACTTATTTTCAACTATTAGCTTTAGATGAGCAAAAGAAAGTAACTGAACAAACTATTGTAAATAGAACAAATAGTTTAGAGACTATCGAAGCATTGAAAGAAGCTGGAAAAGTAAATGAAATTGCTGTAAAACAAACGCAAGCACAATTATTAAATGCGAAAGCATTACTTCTTGACTTGGAAACGAATATTAAATTAACTGAAAACGTTTTTAGTATTCTACTTGGTGAAGCTCCTGGTAAAATTCAAAGAGGTAATTTACTTGACCAAAAATTAAATACAGATCTTTCAGTTGGTGTTCCTATGCAATTATTAAGTAACAGACCTGATGTAAGAGCTGCTGAATATGGTTTAGTAAATGCTTTTGAATTGACAAATGTAGCTCGTAGTAACTTCTACCCTTCTATCCGTTTAACGGCTAACGGAGGATTACAGAGTGTTGACTTTTCTAAACTTTTTGATACTAACTCATTCTTTGCTAATATCATCGGAGGTCTTACTCAACCATTACTTAATGGAAGACAAATTAGAACACAACATCAAGTTGCACAAGCGCAACAAGAAACTGCTTACTTGAATTATAAAAAAGCAATCTTAAGTGCTTCTAAAGAAGTATCAGATGCATTGTACTCTATTGAAAATTCAACAAACAAGTTGACGTTGAAAAAACAAGAGTATGAAGCTTATGAGAAAGCAACAGAATATTCAGAAGAATTGTTAGTGAATGGTATGGCAACGTATCTTGATGTACTTACAGCAAGAGAAAGTGCACTTGCTGCTCAATTAGCATTCATCAATACAGAATTATCTCAACTTACATCGATTGTTCAATTGTATAGAGCAGTTGGTGGTGGTATAAAATAATTTTATAGTTAATTGTTATTCATTAAAAAAGAGTAGTTATTTGGTTAACTACTCTTTTTTTTATCTTTGAACTATGAATCTATCAAGACATATTTTTCCTTTTCTATTTCCAAAGTACACTTGGAGCAAACCTAATAACCAAAAGTTAGTCTATCTAACCTTTGATGATGGTCCTATTCCAGAGGTTACTGAATGGGTTCTTGAAGTTTTGAAAAAGTATAATATAAAAGCAACTTTCTTTTGTATTGGGGATAATGTCAGAAAACATCCCCATGTATTTAAACAAATTATTGAAGCAAAACACAGAATAGGTAATCACACTTTTAATCACTTAAATGGGTGGAAAAATGACAATATTAGATACGAGGAAAACATTCTTCTTGCTCACAAAGAAATAGAGCAACATACTCCCTTATCTAAACTATTGTTTAGACCACCTTATGGTAAAATCAAACAGAAACAAGGAAAAGAACTTTTAAAACAAGGATATGAAATAATCATGTGGTCGCACATTTCAAAGGATTATGACAATAGTATAACTCCTGAGCAATGCTACCAACGTGCTATTTCAAATATAAATTCAGGTAGTATAATTGTATTTCACGACAGCATCAAAGCTGAGCAAAACTTAGTTTATGCCCTACCTAAAACAATAGAATATCTTTTAAGTAAAGGATATTCTTTCGCTACACTATAAAGTCTTAGTTACGCTTATTAATGAATTTACATCCATTATACCGCTTTGACGCCAAATCATTGTACCTCTTTTATACAACATCATTGTAGGAACTTGTTTGATTCTCAATGCATCTACTAATTCATTATTTTTCTCTACATCGATTTTAACGATTTTAAGCTTATCCCCCATTGCAGCTGCTACATCGTGTAGAATTGGATTCATTGTTGTACATGCTTCATTCCACTTTGCAAAAAAATGAATTAATACAGGAACCTCTGCTGCTACTAAATCTCCAAATTTTGACATATATCTTTACTTTATTTTACTATAAACTCTTTTTACTCTACAAAAATATCAATTTTTATATAACAATATTACTTTTTTCTCTTTAATTCAATCACAGTAATTTCGGGCCAAATACCTGTTCGTCCTTGGTAAGCATGATAACCAAATCCTCTGTTAACATAAATGTACTTCCCTAAATTCTCATAAAGTCCTGCCCATTGTTTATAAACATATTGTATAGGACTCCATTTGATAAAACCTGGTATCTCAATTCCAAACTGACTTCCGTGTGTATGTCCCGCTAAAGTCAATTGAAAATTCTTTTTATGTCCACGTATCTGTGCGTCCCAATGTGATGGGTCGTGACTCATTAATATTTTAAAATCTTTTGCTTCTACACCTTCTGATGCCTTATCCAAATCACCATATTTCATAAACTTTACTCCCCAATCTTCTACCCCAACCAAAGCAATACGTTCTCCATCTTTCTCAAACCACACCATTTCATTGCGAAGTAACTTAAAACCTAAAGCTGGGCTAATATCACATATCGCCTTAAAGTTAGCATCTCTTTCTTCTTGAGTATCCCAATTCACATAGTCTCCATAATCATGGTTCCCTAAAATAGAATACTTCCCATATTTATATGATTTTATCTTCTTAAACACATCATACCATGGTATCATCTCATCTGCAACACTATTTACAATATCCCCTGTAAACAACAATGCATCTGACTCTTGCTGATTAATCAAATCAATAGCATACTCTATTTTCTCTTTATTATCGAAACTTCCACAATGGATATCTGATAAATGAGTAAACTTAAACCCATCGAAAGCTTCGGGTAAATCATCAAATTCAATAATATGCTTATGAACTTGAAACTTATATCTACCTATCGTAATTCCATGTAGAACAGAAAGAAAGGGAATTGCTGCTACACCAAATGCAATATTCGTAACGAACTTTCTCCTACCCGGCAAGAAGTTTTCTTTCTTACTTGAGTCTTTAGCTCTTATGAAATACTTATAAATCCCTCTAACTATACGCGTAACATCTTCTATTATCAACAAAAGCATGATAATAAGCTTCGGCAAATAACACAAGACAACTAATGCCATTGCAACCATCGACTGATGATTCTTAGCATGATGACGGTCAAATTGAGATAATCCGTAAGCAATATATGCTATTACCAATATGGATGCAATCACATATAACCTTCTCAACAACTTGCTTTTTGTCACTTGTCTTACTGCCTGAAACGTATAAAATTCACACAAAACAAGCACTAATCCTAAAACAGCAATTTTCTCCATATCAATAATCTATAAACAACAAATTTACCTTTTTGTTTAAAGTATAAAAAAATCTTTAACAACTTTTAATATTCTTTAGAAAATACTAAAAAAGAAACTACTAACTCACTCTTTTGTCCTTATACAAAATCACTATCTTTGAAAATATTATATTATTACTCAATAAAAACCATATTCAAAATGGCTAATAAAAATCGCCTTTTCTTATTAGATGCCTATGCCCTAATTTTTCGTGGATATTACGCATTTATCAAAAATCCAAGAATTAACTCAAAAGGACTGGATACTTCAGCAATATTAGGTTTCATGAACTCCCTTTTAGATGTTATCAAAAGAGAATCTCCTGACCACTTAGCTGTTGCCTTTGACAATGGAGGTAGTAGAGATCGCGTAGCTATGTTTCCAGAATATAAAGCTAATAGAGACGCAACTCCTGAAGCTATTAAAATAGCTATTCCTTATATCAAGGAAATACTAACTGCTATGCATATTCCTATCATTGAAGAAAAAGGATATGAAGCAGATGACTTGATTGGAACACTTTCTAAACAAGCAGAAAAAGAAGGTTATGAGGTTTATATGGTTACGCCAGATAAAGACTATGCACAACTTGTTTCTGAAAACATCTTCATGTACAAACCAGCTCGTATGGGTAATGGTATTGAAATTTGGGGTGTTGACAAAGTAAAAGAGAAGTTTGAAGTCGAACATCCATTGCAAGTAATCGATTACTTAGGAATGATGGGGGACGCTGTTGATAACATCCCTGGGCTTCCTGGAGTTGGTGAAAAAACTGCCAAAAAATTCCTTAAAGAATACGGTTCAATGGAAAACCTTTTAGCGAACACTAACCAGCTAAAAGGAAAAATGAAAGAGAACATTGAGGCAAACATTGAGAAAGGTTTACTTTCTAAAAAGCTTGCTACAATCATGCTTGACTGTCCTGTACAGTTTAATGCTGACAACTATATTCTTGAAAAACCAGATATCGAAAAGTCAGAAGCGCTATTCAATGAATTAGAATTCAGAAGAATGAAAGAGCAATTCGACAAGATTTTCAATGATGGTAAAGAAGTAATTCCAACACCTATTACTGAGGTTAAACCAGTAGAACAACAAGACGAACAATTCTCTTTATTTGGAATGCCAAATGAGAATGACGATATAACAACAAACAGTTATTTCGCGACACTTGAAACAACGAAACACGTGTATCAAGTATGCAATAGTCCAATGGCAATTCGCTTGTTGATTCAAAACTTAATGCAACAAAAAAGCGTTTGTTTTGATACAGAAACAACAGGTCTTGATGCCTTAAATGCAGAGTTAGTTGGTATTGCTTTTTCATTTGAAAAAGGAACAGCCTTCTACGTTCCTGTACCAGAAAACCAAGAAGAAGCTAAAACTCTTGTTCAACAATTCGTTCCTTTCTTTGAATCAGAAGAGGTTGAAAAAGTAGGACAAAATCTTAAATATGACATCAAAGTATTAAAACAATACGGCATCACTGTCAAAGGACCTTTGTTTGATACAATGATTGCTCATTACCTAATCAATCCAGATATGCGTCACAATATGGATGTATTGGCAGAAACTTACTTAAAGTACACGCCTCAACCTATTGCTGACCTAATTGGTAAAAAAGGTAAGAACCAAAAAACAATGCGCGATATTGACATTGAGCTTGTCAAAGAATACGCAGGTGAAGATGCAGATATTACTTTACAGTTAAAAGAGAACTTTCAACCGCAATTAGCAGAAACGCTAACAGAGGATTTATTCAAAAACATTGAAGTTCCTTTAGTAAGAGTATTGGCGGATATGGAAGCAGAAGGAATTCGATTAGACATCGACTTTTTACAATCTCTTTCAGGTACTTTAGACACAGATATCAAGCAATTAGAGCAACGCATCTATGCTGAAGCAGAAGAAGAGTTCAACTTAGCTTCGCCAAAACAATTAGGTGACATCCTTTTTGACAAACTAAAAATAGGCGGTCCTAAACCTAAAAAGACTAAAACGGGACAATACGCAACTGGGGAAGAAATCCTTAGTGACTTGGCTCCAAAACACGAAATTGTACGTGATATATTAGAATGGAGACAGCTTATCAAATTGCAAAATACGTATGTAGATGCATTGCCAAAAGTAGTTGACCCGAAAACAAATAGAATTCACACAGAATATATGCAAGCTGTAGCTGCTACTGGTCGTTTGAGTTCAAACAATCCTAACTTACAAAACATCCCTGTGCGAACAGAAAGAGGTAGATTAGTAAGAAAGGCTTTTGTAGCACGTGATGAAAATTATGTGATACTTGCTGCCGATTACTCTCAAATTGAATTGAGAATTATTGCTGCATTAAGTCAAGAACCAAATATGATTGAGTCATTTAAAAATGGAGAAGATATTCACCGTTCTACTGCTGCTCGCGTATTTAATGTGCCTTTAGAAGAAGTTACTAAAGAACAAAGAAGTCACGCAAAAACAGTAAACTTCGGTATTATCTACGGTGTTTCTGCATTTGGTTTAAGTAATCAAACAAACCTTTCTCGTGCTGAAAGTAAAGAGTTGATTGATACTTACTATGAAACATACCCTAAATTAAGAGATTACATCGCAACGCAAATTGACTTTGCACGTGAAAACGGTTATGTACAAACCATATTAGGAAGAAGACGTTATTTAAAAGACATCAACTCTCACAATGCTGTAGTTAGAGGTGCTGCTGAGCGTAATGCTGTCAATGCTCCTATCCAAGGTAGTGCTGCGGATATCATTAAAATAGCAATGATTAATATTCACAATAGACTTTTTAATGAGAATTGGCAATCAAAAATGTTATTGCAAGTACACGATGAGCTTGTCTTTGATGCACACAAAGACGAACTTGAAAAATTAAAAGAAATGGTAAAATCAGAAATGGAGAAGGCTTTTATCTTAGAAGTTCCTTTAGTTGTAGACTTAGGAACTGGTCTAAACTGGCTTGAAGCTCATTAATTGATTAAACTTTAAAAATATTGAAAAAGCTATTCAAAAAATTGAATAGCTTTTTTTATTTAGACTTATTCTTTATTACTTTTGCCATCAGATTCAAAACATAAATGATATGAAGGCTACATCTACACTACTTTTTTGCCTATTCTCTGCTGCCTTATCAGTAGCACAAGAGCTTCCAAAAACAGAAAAATACAATCAAACAGCTCTTGACTCAATCGCTAATTCTTTAGATGACATCGTTATCGTTGCTTCGCGTAAGCCAACCAGCATATCAGAAATACCTGGAACGGTATGGGTCATCCCAACACAACAAATACAACAACAATATAAAAATGGTGTTTCTCTAAAAGAAATGCTTGCTATCCTTGTACCAGGATTAGATATTGGTAGCCAAGGACGTTCTAACTATGGACAAAATATGAGAGGCCGTTCAATGCTTGTTATGATTGACGGTGTTTCTCTAAACAGCTTAAGAAGCATTAGTAGACAACTTGATGCTATTGACCCATTTAATATTGCCAAAATAGAAGTCCTTTCAGGAGCAAGTTCTATCTACGGAGGAAATGCAACAGGAGGTATAGTTAATATCATTACCAAACAAGCAAAAAATTATGGATGGGGTGGTGATTCTGAAGTATCTGCACGTACAGGTTTTGCAGGAAATAAAGACCGCGACTTAAGAGTAGCTCAATCTCTTACCTATAGAAATGACAAGTTTTCTACTCGCGTATCTGCCGCATTTCAAGACAACGGTGCTACGTATGATGCAAACAATGACCAAATCATGGCAGACATCGCACAAACCGATTTGCAATACAATAGGTCGTTAGATTTAATGGCAACAGCGAGTTATAACTTCAATGATTCTCATAAAATTAATGCCTTAGTACAATACTACAACTCTAACTTTCAAGGAGACAAAAGTGCTTTCTTAGGAGATAACTTAGGAGCATTT